>CBFGVD010000063.1:0-10926 GCA_965651965.1 uncultured Verrucomicrobiaceae bacterium
ATCAGCACGGTCTTCGGGCTCTAGTAAAAGCCGTCGTTCAGGTAAAACTCCTGCGCCGGCGTGCCGCGGGCGGTCAGCGTGTAGATCCGTGCCACGCCCGCCGCCCGCAGCCGCCGGTGGAGATCTTCCAGCAGGCTTTTGCCGATTCCCTGTCCCTGGCGATGGGCGGCGACGCAGAACTCCAGGAGGTGGTAGTGCCGCTGCTCCTCGTTCTGCTGCGAATAGCCGAAGGCCAGCGCCGTGATTTCCGCACCGTCCTCCGCGATGAGCCCGAGAAAGTTCGGTGTCCCCATGCAATCCGCGAGCCGTTGCAGCGAATTCTCCCGGCTCCAGCTTCCATTCCACGGCGGCGAATTGAAGACCGCGGCGAAGAACAGCGCGCAATCGGTGAGGTCGGCAGGAACGGCCGGCCGGATGATCAGGGACATGATGCAGGGGCGAGGGTTTTTGAGAGGAGATCACGCTGGCGTAATTCCAAGAGTCCGCGGATGACCACATCCCCGCTCATGTCCCGGTTGCGGAGGATTGTTGGTTCTGGAGCATTTGTGCGGCCATGAGACTTTTGATCTGGTATCATTCCTATCTCACCTCCTCCTTGATGATCAGATCAGCCGGGGGAGTCTCCCCGAGCTCGCGCAAAAGTTCGCCGGTCGCCTCGCGCACCCGGTAGTGGCGTATGCTTTTTCCGTTCCTTTGATAATATGACGCCGCCGGGTGCTTCAGGAACTTCCGCAGGAGAGGTCTATCCGCCGGGTCGCGCCAGCTCGCCAAGGTAAGCATGGCGAGAAGGAGGGGCCTCGTCCTTTGGCTCAGGCTTTCCCCTGGCGGATTCGGCCCCGTTTCCCTGCCGATCTGGTGATTTTCCGACTCGTCCTCCAGGAAGCGGAGGATCGGTTCTTTCAAAACCTCGGGCAGTTTTGTCCGCAGTTGCTCGTTCTCCAGCGGCGGCACCCGGAAGGCAAGGTAGGTGATGCATGCGTTGAAGTCTTCCTCCAGCCAATCGAGGGCGAGATTCGTTTCCCAGGTGGCGAAATCCTCGCGGTAGCCGCTCGAAATGGCCGGCCACAAGACCGGGATCTCCCTTTGCAGCTTTTCCCGCCGCGCTGCCAGCCACTCTGCCGCTTCTTCCTTCAGGCCGCGCGTGGCCAGCATCGTCAGGGCGGTCAGGCGGGCGTGGGGACGGTCGATTTCGAGCAGCGCCCGCACCTTCGCATCCGGGAAGTGGCGGTTCGTGATAGCTCTGGTCCGGAGGAAATACGCGGCAGCCTCGCTCTCCTCGCCCGGCGCACGGGCGATCCGTTCCGCGGCCAGTTCTGCCAGCGCCGCCGCTTCCTCCTGGGACACGCCCCAGGGATTTCCGGAGCTTCTGATGGCTTTCAGTTGGAGCGCCCGTTCCGGATTGCATAATTCGGAACCACGGAAGGAATCCAGGCAGCTCAAATATCGCCACACGACCGCGGGCGAGCCTTCCGGGGACCCGTAGGGCCGGGGATGATCCGCGCCTGCCAGCAGGGCCTCGCGGCAGCGCCGGAAAACCGCCGCCTCGTTCCCGTCCGCCTCCCAGGGCAACCGCTGCAATTCCGCCAGGGCGGCCGCACACTGCTCGTCGCCGGCCTGTGCGACCTCCGTTCGCCACCGCTCCATCGCGACACGGATCGAGCGGGAGGCATCGTAGTGGCGCTCCAGGTTTAGCGCCGCTACCAGCTCTTCCGGGCCGGTCGCGATCCTGGCGGCCGGCCATTCGGAGAAGCCGGTGCCGTTTCGCGGGATATTGTCCCGGAGTCTCCAGGACGGAAAATCGGAGTCTTCCGAGGCCTCGGCCAAGCTCTTCGAGCTCAATCGCCCTTTCAAAGGGGCGGAGGCGATCACCGTGGAAGACCCGATGGTTACATGATACCTGAGCGTTCCCTCCAGGTCGCCGATGGCGGAACTCGTTCCCAAAAACAGCGTCGCATGGCCCGGCGGCAGGTCTTTGGTCGGCGGGAACCCTCCCGTGCCGCACTCGAGAGATCGGAGCGCGCTTCTTTCCCAACGATTTCCAATCAGGACTTCCTGGGAGAGATGGCATCCGGGTCCAATGGCTCCTTCGAGCGGCATCTCCGAATCGTTCACCAGGTAGATGGCCATCCACCGCTCGTACCGGTCGGCGTGGGCCGGGATTAGCGAAACCTTGCCCTTCTCGTAAGGAAGGCCGGGCGGCAGCCAGTCGATGCCGAAGGTGTCCGGAACGGTTTCGAAGACGCTTGCCCATGCCGCCCGGGAGGCCTTGATCTGATCCTTGATCCCGGCGTCCTGGTTTTGGCCGCCTGCGGCAGCGCAGCACAGAAGAAGTAGGGGGAGGAATTTCACCGGCCCCTAGCATAGGGCCTCCGGCCGGAAACGTCCATAGGCAGCTTTTTCCGTCTGTACCGGCCAATTGGAAAATCATGGCGGGTTTTCCAATTGAGGCGATCTTCCCGCCGCCCTTTCCTCTGTCGCTTCATGCTTGCCGCACTGACCGCATCGATCCCTGTCTCCTGGTGGATTCTTTTCAACGCCTTCGTGATATTCATGCTGGCCCTGGACCTGGGGGTCTTCAACCGGAAGGCGCACGTGGTGAAAGTGAAGGAAGCCCTGGGCTGGACCGCGGTATGGATCGCGCTCGCGATGGCCTTCAACGTCTGGGTCGGCTGGAAGCTCGGCGGTACCGCGGCGAAGGAATTCCTGGCGGGCTACATCCTCGAAAAGTCCTTGTCCGTGGACAATGTCTTCGTCTTCGCGGTCATCTTTTCCTTTTTCAAGGTGCCGCGGGAATTCCAGCACAAGGTGCTTTTCTGGGGGATTTTCGGGGCGCTGGCCCTGCGGGCGGGGATGATCGCCGGCGGTGCCGCGCTGATTCAGAATTTTTCCTGGATCATCTACGTCTTCGCCGCGCTGCTCGCCTACACCGGCATCAAGATGTTCTTCCACGATGAGGATTCGGTCGATCCGGGCAAAAGCCTCGCGGTAAGGCTGCTCCGCAAGACCATGCCGATGACGGACGGCTATCGCGGAGGCCATTTCATGGTGGTGGAGAACGGCAAGCGCATGGCCACGCCGCTGCTGGCCGTGCTTGTCTGCGTGGAAGTCACGGACGTGATTTTCGCCGTGGACTCGATCCCCGCGATTTTCGCCATCACCACGGACACCTTCATTGTTTACACTTCGAATGTCTTCGCGATCCTCGGCTTGCGGGCGCTCTACTTCGCCATCGCGGGTATTTTGCCCTACTTCCACTTCCTCAAATACGGCCTGGGCGTGATCCTCATCTTCGTGGGAGTGAAGATGTCCCTGGCCCACAGTGCCTGGAAGATCGACACGAACGTTTCCCTGGGCGTGATCGGCGGGGTCCTGGCGATCTCCACCATTGCTTCCGTGATCCACCGGCGCTTTCACCCCTTGCCGGAATCTCCTCTGGAGAAAATCCTGGAAGAAACGGCGCGGGAGACGACCGAGGAGGAGAAATGAAGTGTTTTTTCCCGCGATTGGATGCTGAAAGGCGTGCGGGTTCGTGCATAAATCCGCAGCCGCATGTCATCCGCCTTGTTTGAGATCTCCCTGATTCTCGTCCTCCTGGTTTGCAACGGACTCTTCGCGATGACGGAAATCGCCATCGTGTCTTCCCGCCGGGGCCTCCTGCAGACCCGGGCGGAACGCGGCAACAAAGGGGCCGCGCGGGCATTGGAACTGTCGGACGCGCCGAACCGCTTCCTCTCCACGGTGCAGATCGGCATCACGCTGGTCGGCATTTTCGCCGGTGCATACGGCGGGGCCAGCCTGTCCGCGCGCCTTTCGGAAATCCTCCGCCCGATGGGTTTCCTGGGACCCTTCGTGGAGGAAATTTCCTTCGCCATCGTGATCGGTACCTTGACCTACCTCTCCCTGGTGATCGGGGAACTGGTGCCGAAGCGCCTGGCCATGAAGTATCCGGAGGCGATCGCCAGCATGATGTCGGGACCCATGTCCGCCCTTTCCCGCATCGCCTCGCCCTTCGTCACCCTCCTTTCCTGGTCCACCAGCAGCCTTCTGAAACTGTGCGGGGTGAGGGAGAGCGAGGATTCCAAGCTATCGCGGGAGGAACTCACCGTGCTGATCCGGGAAGGAATGGTCGCGGGCGGCGTGGAGCGCAGCGAATCCCGCATGATGGAAGGCGTGCTCGGCTTCGACAAGCTGGAGGCCTACGATATCATGATCCCGCGGCCGAAAATGGTGTGGATCGAGCGCGACGAAACGCACTCGGAGGCCTGGCCCCGCATCGTGAAGAGCACCCAGACGTTCTTCCCCGTGTATCACGGCCAGCGGGATAATCTCGTCGGCGTCGTTTCCGTGAAAGATTGCTATGCCCAGCTCGCTGCCGGGGTCGACGTGCATTTTCAGAATGTGATGCAACCTCCGCTGCTGGTGCCGGAGGTCCAGAAGGCCAGCCTGCTGCTGGAGGATTTCCGCAGGACGGGACACCATGCCGCCTTCGTGGTGGACGAATTCGGCGGCGTGATCGGCATGGTCACCCTGATCGATCTCATGGAAGCGATCGTCGGCGATGTGCCTTCCAAGGAAGAACGCCTCTCGATGCCGATCAAGCAGCGCAAGGACGGCTCCTGGCTGATCGACGGGCTGTTCGAGATCGAGAAGCTGGAGACCTTCCTGAAAGGTTTCCAGCGTCCGCCGGGCGCGGGCGACGAGTATCAGACCCTGGCGGGATGGTTTTCCCAGAGGCTCGCACGGGTGCCGGCCGAAGGCGATCTCATCGAGGAAAGCGGCTGGCGCTTCGAAATCATCGACATGGACGGGATCCGCGTGGACAAGGTGTTGGCCATGCGCCTGCCCGCGACATCGAGAGCCGTCCCGTAACGGGGCGCTCTTACGGCAGTTTGAAATTCGGCGATTGGCTGAGGAAGCGTTTCGGGTTTTCGAAAAGCACCTTCTCGATCTGCTCCGGCGTGTGTTTCCGCCGCTTCATCTCGAAGCCGCATTTCACCACCGCCAAAGGGTCGGAGACGCCCCAGTCGCAGGCGGAGTTCAGCCACAGGCGCTCGCTGTCCGTGGTCTCCAGCATGTCGATCGCACGGTTCGGCGTGCACTTGCTTTCCGGATAAAGGGTCATGCCTGCCCAGTAGCCCTGCTCAAGGACAATGTTCACCGTATGCTCCTCCACGTGGTCCACGATCACCTTGCCGCGGTCCAGTTTGGAGAAGGAGGCGAGCGCGTCCAGGATCAGGCGGGTGCCTTTCAGCTTGTCCTCCAGGTGGGGCGTGTGGATCAGGATCGGCAGATCGCGGTCCAGCGCGAGCTGCACGTGCTCCTCGAAGATCGCCAGCTCGCTCTTCGTGTTCTTGTTCAGGCCGATCTCGCCGATGCCCAGCACCGTCGGCTTGTCCAGGAACTCGGGAATGATCGCCATGACCTCGCGCGCGAAGCCGGCGTCCTCCGCCTCCTTCGGGTTGATGCAGAGCCAGCAGAAGTGCGGGATGCCGTATTTCGCGGCGCGCTTCGGTTCGTACTCCGTGAGCTGCCGGTAGTAGTCGTGGAAGCCGGCGGGCGAGGAGCGGTCGAAGCCGGCCCAGAAGGCCGGTTCGCAGAGGGCGGCGCATCCCGCCAGGGCGAGCTTTTCATAGTCATCCGTGGTGCGGCTGACCATGTGGGCGTGGGGCTCGATGTATTTCATTTCTGCAGGCGGGGCGGGTCAGGGCTGGGGCGCGCCGTAGGCGAATTGGATGGTGGCTTTTTCCGCGGGCTCGGTCGAGTGGTCGGAAAGGGCTTCCAGGACGGCTTTCGCGCGCCCCAGCTCCCCGGAGAGCAGGATCGGCAGGGCTTTCTTCAAGCCCTCCAAACGGAAATCGGCTTCCCCGTCATGGCGTTCCACGCGGTCCAGGAATGCCGCCAGGTCGATGAGCTTGCACCGCGCGTCCATGAAATGGAGGTCGAGGATGTCCTTCTTGCTCGGCATGGGGGGAAATGTAGGCGGGGTTCGCCGGATTCCCAGCGGGAAAGCGGTCAGGAAAGCCGGAGCGGCCGTGCCGGACCGCCGGTTTCCCGCCTGGCGATCTTGCGCAGCGATGAAAGATTCGTCGGTCCGATACCGTCCGCCATTCAAACCGATGCGTTTGCCGATCCTCATGCTGGCCTTGGTCTCCTGCTCCCCTGGGGAGGGGGAGCACTGGGCCTACCGGGCACCGGCGCAGGCGCAACTGCCCGCAGCCGTCCATCCGGTGGACGGCTTGCTGGCGGCCGCCTGGGAGAAGGCGGGGATCGCGCCCGCCATCCTGGCGGAGCCACGGCAATGGGTCGAGCGCGCCGCATTCACGCTCACGGGACTGCCGCCCACGGAAGAACAGCTGCGGCGCATTGCGGAAAATCCGGACGAAGCGACCTGGCAGGCGATCATCGACGAATTGCTGGCAAGCCCCGCCTATGGCGAACGCTGGGCGCGCCACTGGATGGATGTCGCGCGTTACGCCGACACGCGCGGCTATAATTTCGACCAGGACAACCGCTATCCCTTCGCCTACACCTACCGGGATTGGCTGATCGGCGCCTTCAACTCGGACCTGCCCTACGACCGCTTCATCAAGCTCCAGATCGCCGCGGATCATCTGACCGACCGGCCGGATCATCCTGATCTGGCGGCGCTCGGCTTCCTGACGGTGGGCCTGCGGAACGGGCCGGTGGAAACCATCGACGATCGGGTGGATGTCGTCACCCGGGGCTTCCTTTCCAGCACCGTGTCCTGCGCCCGCTGCCACGATCACAAGACGGATCCGATCTCGATGCGGGACTACTATTCCATTTATTCGATCTTCGAGAATACGGACGAGCCGGAAGACAAGCCGGTGATCGGCAAGCCGCAGGACGAGACGGCCTTCGCCGCCTATCGGGAAGAGATCCGCAAGCTCGATGAGATCGACCGCCAGGCCCGCCAGCAGCTGGTGGATCACCTGCGCGCGCCGGAGGCGTTCCCGAATTACCTGGCTTCGGCCTGGAAGGCGAAGAAAGAGAACTGGGATCACGGCAAGGCGACGAGCGAGGGTTTCAAGCACGGCAAGCTGCGCGCGAAGGCGCTCTTGAAATGGCGGGAATTCCTCGACGGGCAGGCTTGGCAGGAGCCCGGCTCGCCCAGGCTCCGCCGCTGGGCTGCGGAAATGGATGCCGCCGCCGACGATGCCGCGCGGCTGGCGCTGTGCGCGGCGCTTGCGGATGAATGGCGTACGGCGGGGGAGGGGAGCGAACTGGCCACCCTGGCCGCGCAGGAGGCCTGCCCCCTGAGCTACGGGGTGGAGCGCATCGGCGCCTTCATGAATCAGGAGGACGGCAACCAGAACCGCCAGCGCGCGAGCGCGATGAGCAAGGTGATGGCGGAACATGCCGGCTCCCCGCCGCGGGCCATGAGCCTGCGGGACCGTGCGAATTGGTCGCAGGCGGTGATTTTCCTGCGCGGCAATCCGGCGAGCCGTGGGGAGACCTTCGAGCGCGAGTGGCTGGGCTTCCTGGGCGGCGGTAAATTCGAGGCCGGCAAAAGCCCGCGCCTTTCGCTGGCGGAAAAGATCGCCGATCCCGCCAATCCGCTGACCGCCCGCGTGATGGTGAACCGCGTCTGGGCCTGGCATTTCGGCGCGCCGCTGGCGGAGCCGGGGGATTTCGGGCCGCAGACGCCGCGGCCGGAACTGCTCCCGCTGCTGGATACGCTTGCGGTTTCCTTCCAGGAAAATGGGGGCTCGATCAAGGAACTGCACCGCCTGCTGCTAAGCTCGCGGGCTTTCCGGCTCGCGTCTTCCGGGCCGGGGGAGAACGACGCCAAGGATCAGGCGAATACCCTTTTCTGGAAATGGAACCGGCGGCGGCTCGATTTCGAGACGATGCGGGACCGCGTGCTGGCATCCGGCGGGGCCCTGGAAACGGGCCGCACCGGAGGTCGCTCGGTGCGGCTGGAAAACCCCGCCTCGGATGCCCGGCGCAGCCTGTATGCCTTCGTGGACCGCTACGAACTGCCCGGAACCTTCGTCTCCTTCGACCTGCCTCATCCGGATCACCACAGCCCGATGCGGGTGGAAACCACCGTGCCGCAGCAGGCGCTCTATTTCCTGAACGGACCCATGGTGCTGCGCCAGGCGGCGGCTTTCGCCGCGAACAAGGATTTCCGCGCTCTGCCGGACGACCGCGCGCGGGTGGGGGCCATCTACCGCAGGCTTTTCCGGCGGGAGCCATCCGCCGGGGAGATGCAAGCGGCGCTGGAGTGGATCGGCGGGGCGGCGGAGGAGGACTACGCGCCCCGGCTCGGCGGTTATTGGGAGGTGCGGCACGCTCCGGATGCGGGCAAGCCCACGGACGATCTGGCCGCCTTTCCGGTCTTCGCGGACAATGTCTGGAAAACCGGGCCGGATCCCGCTACCGCGCCGATCCGCTGGCTGAATGCCGGCCCGCGCGGAGGCCACGCCTCCGCGGGACATGCCATGGTGATCCGCTGGCGGGTCACCGGAGCGGGCGAGGTCCGCATGAAAGGCCACCTCAAGCGCACGCAGAAAGGCGGTGCCACCCTTGCGTGGCGCATTGATGGCGGCGGCGCGGTGCTCGCGGAGGCGCCTTTGGGCCCGGAGTCCGAGGCGGGAATCGAGGGCAAATGGGTCCGCGTGAGTCCCGGCGACACCATGGACTTCGTCCTGCGGGCGCCGGAAGGCGATGCTTGCGGGAACGTGGCCTGGAACATCCTCGTCGAAGGCCGGGAAACGGCGGATGCGCCGGTGACGGAGGTGGGGGATTTCGCGCGCCAATTCCCCACCGCGGAGCACCCCGTGCCCGATGCCGCGCCGGCGGACCCGTGGGCGGATCTGGTGCAGATCCTCTGGGCCTCGAACGAATTCCACTTCATCGATTGATCCTGCCATGTCCCATCACACGCTGACTCCGAAAGACGTGGTCCTGGACCGCCGGGACTTCCTCCAGCGTTGCGGCACGGGTTTCGGCGCGCTCGCGCTCGGCAGCCTGCTGGGCGGCAGGGCGGCGGGCATGCCGGAGGGTTTCGGCTCCGCGCAGCCGCACTTCGCCCCGAAGGCGAAACGGGTGGTCCACCTTTTCATGAACGGCGGGCCCTCCCAGGTGGATACCTTCGACCGGAAGCCGAAGCTCCAGGAATTCCACGGCAAGACCATGCCGCTGGAGGGGCTGAAAACCGAGCGCCCCACGGGGGCCGCGCTGCGCACGCCTTTTGAATTCAAGCGCTACGGGGAGTGCGGGCTGGAAGTGAGCGAGCTCTTCCACCACACCGCGCAGCACGCGGACGATCTCTGCGTGATCCGCTCCATGACGGCGGACGTGCCGAACCACGAGCCCTCCCTGATGCTGATGAACTGCGGGGACGGGCGCCTGCCGCGGCCCTCCATGGGCTCCTGGATCAGCTACGGCCTGGGCAGCGAGAACGAGAACCTGCCGGCCTACGTGTCCCTCTGCCCCGGCGGCATGCCGATCAAGCGGGCGGAGAACTGGCGCTCCGCCTTCCTGCCCGGGAACTTCCAGGGGACCTACCTGGACAGCTCCATCGAGCAGGTGGACAAGATGATCGAGAACCTTCGCAATCCCGGGGCCCGCGGGTCCCGGCAGGCGCGGCAGCTCGATTTCCTGCGCAAGCTCAACGAGCGGCATCTGGTCTCGCACGGTCACGATCCGCAGCTCGAAGCGCGCATCCGCAGCTTCGAGCTGGCCTACCGGATGCAAAGCGAGGCGACGGACGCCTTCGACACCAGCAAGGAGTCGCAGCACGTGCGGGACATGTACGGGCCGGGGGCCTTTGCCCGCCAGTGCCTGATGGCCCGCCGCCTGCTGGAGCGCGGGGTGCGCTTCATCCAGCTCTGGCACGGCAACGGCCAACCCTGGGATAGCCACGACGACATCGAGGACCACCGCCGCCTCGCCAAGGAGTGCGACCAGGGGATCGGGGCCTTTCTGGCGGATCTCAAGATGCGCGGCCTGCTCGATGAGACCCTGGTCCTCTGGGGCGGGGAATTCGGGCGCACGCCCGCGGTGGAGCTGCCGCAGGCCGGGTCGAACGCCGGGAAAATGAAGGGCCGGGATCACAACCACTACGGCTTTACCGTGTGGATGGCGGGCGGCGGCGTGAAAGGCGGTCATGTCCACGGCGCGACCGACGACTTCGGCTACAAGGCGGTCGAAAAGCCGGTGCACGTCCACGACCTCCACGCCACGATGCTACACCTGCTCGGCTTCGACCACGAGAAGCTGACTTACCGTTATTCCGGCCGGGACTTCCGGCTCACGGACGTGCACGGGCACGTGGTGGAGGACATCCTGGCTTGATTCCCGGGAAAGGAATCAGTTCTTCCACGTCAGCGCGCCCTTCTTGAGCGCATAGACGTAGGCGAAGGCCAGTATGCCGGCGAAGCCCGCCATGGAGACCAGCGGCACCGCGTTGCCCCCGGCCACGAGATCGCGGAACTGGACCGCCCACGGGTACATGAAAACCACCTCGATATCGAAGATCACGAAGAGCATCGCGACGAGGTAGAACTTCACCGAGAAGCGCGGCGCGCCCTCGCCCACCGGCAGCATGCCGCATTCGTAGGCGCTGTCCTTGGTCGCGTTCCGGCGGGCGGATTTGCCGAGCAGCACGCTGAGCGTGAGGCTCACGGCGGCGAAGCCGATCGCGACGAGGATCTGGACGAAGACGGGCAGGTACTGCGAGGACATCCGGCCCGGGTGATAGGCGGCGGCACCGGCGATGGGTAGAAAAAAAATCCGCGCCGGGTGGACCGGCGCGGATTATTCCAAAAGGGGGAGGCAAACGGACGCACGGACGCGCCCTCCGGACCTTCAATCTTCCTGCTGCTGGGCGAGATACTCGCTGGACGCCTCGTGGACGCGCTTGGTGCCCTTGTATTCCTTGCCGATCTTTTCGACCAG
>CBFGVD010000064.1:0-10914 GCA_965651965.1 uncultured Verrucomicrobiaceae bacterium
TGCCGGACTGGCGCGGGAAGCGAGCTTCGACCCCCGCCGCGGGATCGATACGCTGCTGATCCGGAAGATTTCCCGCGCCTCCGCGGAACAGCGCGCGGGCCGTGCCGGGCGCACCGGTCCGGGCCGCGCCTTCCGCCTCTGGAGCGAAGGCGAGCACGCCCGGCGGGAATCCTACGACGCCCCGGAAGTGCGCCGGGTGGATCTGGCGGAGACGGTGCTGCTGCTGAAAGCTGCCGGGGTGAGGGAGGTGCGGAATTTCCGCTGGCTGGATGCACCGCTGGAGGAAAGCCTGCGCCGGGCGGAATCCCTTTTGCATGATCTGGGCGCGCTGGATCATTCCGGGGAGCTCACGGAGGAAGGCCGCGCCATGGCCGCCCTGCCGCTGGAACCCCGCTACGCCCGCCTGATGCTGGCCGGGGTGGAGCAGGGCTGCGTGGCGGAGATGGCCTTCATCGCGGCCGCGGTGCAGGGAGAAGGCATCTTCGCTTCCAAGCGCGGGGGGATCGGGCGCAAGGATTTCATCTTCGATGGCGACGGCAGTGACTTCGAGGCGGAATGGCGGGCCTTCGATTCCGCGGCGGGGATGGACTTCGACCCCCGCCGATGCGCGCCGCTGGGCATCCATGGCCGCGGCGCGCGGGAGGTGGCGCAGGGGCTGGAGCGCCTGCAGCGATTGGCCCTCCAGCGCGGCTGGCCTTGGGAGGGCGTGGATTTCGCGAAGCGGCGGGAGGCGGTGGAGCGGGCGATGCTCGCTTCCTTCAGCGACCGGCTGGCGGTGCGCTTCGGCGAAGCGACGCTGGCCTGCCGCGTGGTCGGCAAACGCCGCGGCAAGCTGGACGAGGAAAGCGCGGCGAAAAAAGCAGCCGCCTTCGTGGCCGCGGAGATCACGGAGGTGGAGGGCCGCGAGGTGATCGTGCAGCTCCGCCGGGCCACGGCTATCGATCCCGCGTGGTTGAAGGAGCTTTTCCCCGGGGATTTCCATGCCACCGAGGGTGCCTCCTGGGATGAATCGCGCCGGCGGGTGGTGGCGCGGAAGGAAACCGTATTCCGCGATCTGGTGCTGGAATCCAGGGAAAGCGACCACGGCGTGAATCCGGATGCCGCCGCGGAGATCCTGGCCGCACGGGTGCTCTCCGGCGAGCTGGTGCTGAAGCACTGGGACGCCGCGGTGGAGCAATGGTGCGCCCGGCTCTCCGGCCTGGGCGGCTGGATGCCGGAGCTGGAACTGCCCGGCTGGGGAGAGGAAGACCGCGCCGCCGCCGTGGCCCAGATCTGCCATGGCGCGGTGGCTTACAAGGACATCAAGGAACGCCAGGTCTGGCCGGTGCTGAAGGACTGGCTCAGTGCCGCGCAGCGGGCGGCGCTGGATTCCTACGCGCCGGAACGCATCACCCTGGCCAACGGCCAAAGTGCGAAAGTCACCTACGAGGAGGGCCGGGACCCCTGGATCGCCCTGCGCGTGCGGGATCTCTTCGGCGTCTGGCAGACCCCGGCCATCGCCAATGGCCGGGTGCCGCTGCTGGTCCACATCCTCGCGCCGAACCAGCGGCCCTGGCAAATGACGAAGGACCTGGCGAGCTTCTGGGCCGGCGGTTACGCGCAGATGAAAAAGGAAATCGCCGGACGCTACCCGAAGCACCCTTGGCCGGACGACCCGAAGGCCTGGCTTGCCGCCGGGGGCGGGAAACGCTGACCTGAACCCCGCCGATGTCCAAGCTCGTCATCCTGCTCGCCCTCCTCCCGCTCATCGGCGCTTGGCTGGGGCGGCACTGGTTCTGGACGCGGGTCCGGCTGGAGGGCACGCGGCGGGATTGCGGCATCTCCGTGAAAGAGCTGCGCCAGCGGCTCGGCCTGCCGCCCGGCCGCCGCGGGAGCGAAAGCCACGCCGCAGCCTTGGGCAACGCCCTGCGGGAATGCGGCCTGGCCTTGCTGGAACAAGAGGGCGACGCGCTGGCCAAGGCCCGGGTGAAGGGCTCCTTCCTCACCCGCGCGCTACCTGCCCTGGTGGCCATCGTCGCGGTTTTCGCCATCTTTTCCAAGCGCGTCCCCGCCGGCTGGGCCATCGCCGGGGCTCTCTCCGTGCTCGGCTTCTGGACCCTCCTGCGTTTAACCGGCATGGCCGTGGAATGGCGCGCCGTGGCGCGCGGAGCGGAGGTAATGAAGGCAAGCCGCCCGCTCAAGCGGATGAGCGACGAGGAAGAGGTGCTGCGTTGCGCCAAGGCCAGCGTGTGGAATACGGTGTGGCCGTTTTGACAAAAGCGGGGGTCCGCCCGGGCTCCGGTGCGGACTACCTCAGGCGGCTTCCTCCCCGGTCGCTTCTCCCCTGCTCCGGCGTGCCAGGCCGATGCCGAGGCCGAGCACGCCTATCAGGATAACTCCCCAATCCCCGATCCGGGCGTAGAGGGTGCGGGGCGGGTCTTTCGGAATCTCCAGCTCCGCCATGAGGCTACCGCGGGTGAAGGTGCTGCCGCGTTCGTCGCGCAATTCCTGCGGCTTGCCGCCGCCGGGATGCAGGGTGGTGCCGGTCGTCGTCACGGCAGCGGTCACCCCGGTATTCGCGCAGCGGATCATCGGCCGCCGCAGCTCGATGGCGCGGAAGCGGGCATTCGCGAAATGCTGCTCCGCCCCGGGCGTTTCCTTGAACCAGCCGTCGTTGGTGACGTTCACGATCAACTGCGGCCCGTCCCGCTCGAATTTCCGCAGCAGGCGCGGCACCGTGTCCTCAAAACACACGGAAGGGATCAGCCCTACCTGCTGCCCGCGGAGATCGGCCGGCAGCGGTTCCAGGCTCTCCCCGGAGCTGAAGGCGCCGCCGTATTCCACCCCGGCCTGCTGCTCGTAGATCTTCGCGAGGAAAGGCAGCTTCTCCACCAGCGGGATATACTCCCCGAAAATGACGAGGTGGTGCTTCCGGAAGGCCTGCAAGGAACCGTCCGCGGGCAGCACGGCCAGGGTATTCCACACCCGGGCGTCTTCCTTCATGAGCAGGGTATCGCCTTCCGCCTCCGCCTCCACTTCGTTCAGGCCCATGAGCAGGGTGGCGGGGCTCGCGGCCCGGATGCGGCGGAGCGTTTGCACGTTTTCCTCCCACATGCCCCAGCGCCCGTCCGCCGTGCGCAGGATGCGGCCCGTGAGCGCCGTCTCCGGCCAGATGATCCAGTCCGGTTGCTTCGTTCCCGCCTTTTCCAGCGCCGCAAGGGTCTCTTCCTCGTAGCCCAGATGAATCTCCGTGGCTGACCAGAGCTGGCGGGCCGCTTCCTGCGGGATATTGAGCTGCACCAGCAGGGCGCGGAGCTTCACGTGTTCCCCCTGGCGGGCGGTGGTGATGCGCCACACGCCGTAGGCATAGGCGGCGGCCATCAGAAGCACCACGGTGCCCAGCGCGACCTGCCGCCGCAGCACCGCGGAATGATACTGGGAGATCCGGCGCACGCAGACCTGCACCAGCACGGCCTGCACGCAGACCGGCAGGAAGGACAGTCCCGTGGCACCGAGCAGATCCGCCCCCTGAGCGAAGACCGGCGTCTCATGGAAGGCGATGCCGAGCGTATTCCACCCGAAGCCCGTGAAGAGCCAGCCGCGCAACCACTCCAGCCCGGTCCACACCGCGGCACAGGAAAATGCGCACAGCGGCGCGTGGAAGAGCCCCTCCCGCGTTCCGCCGCGCCAGGGATTTCCCAGCGTGGCGGCAAAAAGCGCCCACAGCGCCGGGAAAAGCGCGAGATAGAGGGAAAGCGCCACCCACCCGGCATCGCTCACGCTGCGCAGCCAGACGAGATTCGGCAGGAAAAAGCAGAGCCCCGCCAGATAGCCGAGCAGCAGGGCCTTCCGCCTCCGCCGCCTCTCCCCGAGCGTCCAGAGCGCCGCCAGCAGCGGGATGAGGACCAGCCAGACGAGCTTCCCCACCGAATACGGCGGGAACAAGGCGGCCATGCCCAGGCCGCTGAGAACCGCGGCGAGGAGGCGGAGAATGGGTGTGAAGGATTTCATGAAGCGCGCCCGTGGAGCCGGAGGATGCTCCACGGGTGCCGCGGGATGCAAGAGCGGGCCGGAGGCCCGCACTTCCGGGAGCTTTACAGCCCCATCACGATCTCGCAGCCGGGCAGCTTCGCCTTGAGCGCCTGCATTCCGGCATCGTCCACCTTGGTCTGCCAGAGGTAGAGCTTCTTGAGATTGGCCAGGGAGGCGAGTTTCAGCACTCCGTCGTTCGTCACCTGCGTGCCGTAGAGATTCAGGGACTCCAGCTTCGGCAAGCCGGAGAGGACCTCCAGCCCCGCATCCGTGACGGCGGTTTCGGAAAGACGCAGGGTCCTCAGTTCCGCCGCATCCTTCAGGAGCTTCGCGCCATTGTCCGTGACGGTGCTGGCGGAGAGATCCAGGGATACCAGCGCCGGCATCACCGGGCCCAGCTTGGCCAGGTCGTCGTCGCCGAAATCCTTCCGCATGCTCACGGCGGTGAAAACAACCCCGCCGGAAGTCTGGGATTCGAAATTCAGCGCGGCGGGAAATTCCTTGCGCAGGCGCTCCACCTCCGCCTTCACGGATTCGCGCAGGTCCGCCTGTGCGGCCACGGCCTGCTCCGCGGCGGCCTTTTGCTGCGCCAGCACTTCCGGGGGCACCACTTTCGCCAGGGCGGCCTTGATTTCCTCCGTGGCCTGCAGGTCCGCCAGCTTCGCGTCCTTGGATGCGCCGCTATCGATCCACCACTTGATGAGCTGCACTTCGTGCGCCTCCAGATCCTTCTTGCCCTCCGGCGGCATGTGCTCGTCGTCGTCCTCCGGCAGGTCGATGCGGACGATCACGTTGCTGTCCGCGGATTTGCCATGGATGATGCCGTCGCCCTCCTTGCCGCCCTTCACCAGCAGGTCGTAGTCGTCCATGCGGTACTTGCCCTTCTGCTTGTCCGCATTGTGGCAGGAGTAGCACTTCTGCTCCAGGATCGGCACGATGATATCCGTGTAAACCACCTGCTCGCCCGGCGGCTTCGCCGCCACCGGCACGGTTCCCGGCGCGCCGGAGTCCCCGGCCGCCAGACCCGGCGTCGCGGGCTTCTTCTCCTCCTTCAGCGGCAGGCCGATGACCTTCCGCACCTCGTTCGGCGCGTACTTCGTCAGGTAATCCCCCCCGTGGGTCATCGAGGCCCCGTCATGGCTGGCGATGCCCATGACCGCGGAGCTGCCCAGCAGCAGGGTCCAGACCAGCCAGCCGCCCTTCCCGCCGGCCACATCCACCCACACCTTCACCACGAAGGCACCCACCACGCCGCAGGCGAAGATGATGCCATTCACCAGGTGCCGCTCCGCCAGCTCCTTCTCGTAGCTCTCCGGATCGCTGTAATAGAGCACGAAACCCAGCAGCGTGGCCACCACCGCGGAGGCCGCCGTGAAAAACAGCGCCACCTGCGTGGACGAGCCGGGCTTTTTCTTCGAGAACAAGCGCCCCGTCTCCAGCACCAGCACCAGCAGCAGCATGCCGATCGGCAAGTGCAGGAAAACCGGGTGGAAGCGGCCGAAAAACTTCGCCAGGTCCGGCAGGCCCTCCTCCGGCGGCGGTCCGGCATAGCCGGGCAGCATGGCCAGCGCGGCGATCACCGCCAGGCCGCAAAGCGTGAGGAATACGGGGCCTGCGAGCGAGCGGCGGGGAGTTTCGTCGGTATCGGTCATGGGTACGGCCAGGGATTACGCGGGTGTGGCGCGGATTTTTCGGGCGAAAGGCGGGAAAGATCAAACATCAACCACCGGCCCGGGCGGCTTCGGCGGAGTTTTGGTTTTCTTCCCCAAAAAGGGCAGGAAGCGCGACAAATCCACCCCCAGCACCGCCATCGACTTCACGAAAATGAGCAATGCCGTCGCCTCATCCAGAAACGGCAGGGGGTCCGGAAAAGGCCCCAAAATCACATATACCCCCGAAATCAGGGCGAAAATGAACGCGATGAACTTCTTCACGATGCGGATCATACGCAGGAAACCCGGGATTTCTAGCCGCGTTAGAAGTCCCCTTTCATGCGACAAGGGCTCTGAAAGGGGCACACACCCCCGCCCCTGCTCCGCGGGGGCCTCTTACGGGCACAACACCCAGGACGGAAAACGCGCTCATCCCGCTGCTGGAAATCGGGATCCCGCTTCCGCTTGCGGAGCTTTACGAACGTGTGACATTCACCGCATCGTGAACCTCACCCGCTTTTTCACCTTGCTGGGCATCTGTGCCGTGCTCGTGGCCACCGCGCTAGCCGCGGCGGGATACCACCTGTGGGCGCTGATCCTGCTCGGCGTCATCATCGTGAGCGGCATCGCACTGGCGGTGGTGAATTGGAAGCTGTCCTGAGGCCGCGGCAGGCGTAGGCGCGTTCGAGTGAGAACGCGTCCGGGAAGTCCCCGCTCCACCTGAAGGAAGCCGGACCACGCGGGAATCGCTCCATCCGTCAAGAGACCTGGCGATTACTCCCGCGGTATCGCTACCGCACCTACGGTCTCCTTGCTACTTTTCCCGCCGCTCCAGAACCTCGAGCTCCGCATAAAAAGGAGCGACATCCGCGCCCCGGCCATTGCCCCGGCCCGCAAATGCGTGACGGTAGCCTTTATCTAATAAATCACATGCCCGCGGGCCTGGCTCGGATGCTCCGGCGGAGCGCGGGATGGAGGTAGGGGCGGGCGTCCCGGCCGACCGCGGACGGTCCCTCGGAACCTGCCTCACCCTTGCTTCGCGGACACGCGGGGACGCGTGTCCCTACCTTCTCGCTTCGCGGACACGCGGGACGCGTCGTCCCTACCAAGATGCATCGTCGCTCCTTCGTGCCGGCGGCCTCGGCTACAGGTTCGCTTATTGGTAATCCGGATCTTTATCCCTTTCTTCAACCCCTTCACGTCGGCAGCCTTAATATACAGGGCGGCGTGCTCTCGGGGTATGCCTTCCAGCCAGCGCCGGATCGCGGATTTCTCCCCTACGGATGGAATAATTCACGGCGCGGGCGGCGACCCGATGCCAAAAGGCGCGGGTGCGTGCCCCTCACATCCCGGTGCCCTGCTCCGAGCCGCCGAGTTCGCTGCCGACCATCTCGGCGATGCCGGCGAAGGTCTCCTCGATCAGGCTCATCTTGCGGTCGGTATTGAAGAAGATCCCCCACTCGCGCTCGATCGGCTCGCCATGAACGGGGATGGCGACGAGGGAGCCGTCGTCATATTCCCGCTTGGCCACCCAGGGGGCGACGATCCCGACACCGAGGCCGATCTTGGCCATGCCCTTGATCGCCTCCATGTCCCCCAGCACCAGCGGTGCGCGGGTGCGGACGCCCAGGCGCTCGAAGTGGTCCTCGATCAGCCGGTGGGTTTCCGTCCCGCGGGCGTAGATGATGAACTGGACTTTCGAGAGATCGTCCACATCCACCTTTCCGGCCTCCGCCCAGGGGTGCATCGGGGAAACGGCAAAGGTCATCCGGTCGCGGAAAATCGGCCGGTAGCCATCCCCGGTGCCGGAGCGCGGGCGCAGGCCGAGCACGAGGTCGAGCTCGTGTTCCTCGATGCGCTCCAGCAGCTTCGCCGTGTCGTCGGCCTCGATCGTGGGTTCGCAGCGCGGGAAACAATCGCGGAACTCGCGCAGCACCGTGGGCAGCAGGAATTGGCAGAGGGAATGCGGGGCACCGATGCGGATGCGGCCCTGACCCCAGCGCTTCAGGCCGTCCAGCTCGCGGCCGGCGTCTTCCAGCTCTCCGAGCACGCGGCGGCAACGGCGCAGGAAAACCTCCCCCTCTTCCGTGAGGATCGTTTTTTTACCCAGGCGGTCCAGCAGGCGGCAGCCCAGGCTGTCCTCCAGCGCCTTCATGGAATGGCTGATGGCGGACTGGGTGAGGAAAAGTTTCTTCGCGGCGAGCGTGAAGCTGCCCTCGTCGGCGACGGCCACGAAGGCGCGCAATTGTCGGAGGTCGGGCAGCAGGTCAGTCATGAACGGATCTCATCGGAATTCCGGCACCTCGTCAGCAGGGGACATGCCAAGCCCGCGGGCTTGGCATCCTTTGCGCTTACACCGGCTGAAACATGGAAAGCCACGTCGCCGTAGAGTGCAGTTCGCCCATCCGCCTGGGCTTTGTTCCCTTGAACGATTGCGCGCCGGTGGCGGTGGCGCAGGAGCTGGGGCTTTTCAAGAGCTACGGGCTGAACGTGAAGCTCTCCCGCCAGCCGGGCTGGGCCACGGTGCGGGACATGCTTTCCTACGGGGAAATGGATGCGGCGCAATCGATCGCCGGTCTGGCCTTTTACCTGGCGCTGGGGCTGAGCAAGACGCGGCGGGAGATCGCGGTGCCGCTGGTGCTCAGCGCGCACGGGAACGCGATCACCCTGAGCCGGGAATTGCCGCCGGAGTCGATCCGCAGCGGGGAGGGTCTGGCGGCGCACCTTTCCCACCGGTGGAAGAAGAGCCGCCCTTTCACGCTCGCGGCGGCGCACCGTTTTTCCTCCCACCACCTGCTGCTGCACGCCTGGCTGCGGCGGCACGGGATCATTCCCGGGCGGGATGCGGAGATCGTCTTCCTGCCGCCTCCGCTGATGCCGCGGAACCTCGCCGCCGGGCACATCGACGGCTACTGCGTGGGCGAGCCGTGGAACTCGGAAAGCATCCTGACCGGCACGGGCTGGTGCCCGGCGACCTCCGCGGAGCTGGCCACCGGCCACCCGGAGAAGGTGCTGCTGGTGGCCGGGGAATTCGTGAACGAGCGGCGGGAGGATAGCATCGCCCTGGGTGCCGCGCTGCTTCACGCCTGCCGGGTGTGCCAGGATCCGTCTTTCCGGAACGAGCTGATCTCCATCCTGGCGAAGCCCTGCTCCCCCGCCACACTGCGAAACAGCCTCGGCCCGATCTTCGATTCCGGCCGGGGGAATCTGGATGCCTCGGACTTCCATCTCTTCTTCGGCGCGGACCTGAATTGCCCGACGGCGGACAAGGCCTCCTGGTTCCTCTCCGGCATGCGCGGGGCCGGCCTGCTGCCGGATACCACGGCCGCACCGCTCACCCGCCTCTACCGGCAGGATCTCTTCCGGGCCTCGGAAAAAATCCTGCTGCCCGCGTAGCCCCGCGGTCCCGCCGGTGCGGATCCATTCACCCCGCTCATTCTCCGCATGAGTTTTCCGCCGCGGCATTCATGCCACACTCCGGCCGCATGGTTTGGCCGCTGCTTTTCCGGAATTACCGTCCGATGAAACTCAGCGACCTCAAGTCCTCCGGCCACTGGCCCACCCTCCTCACCGCGTTCCTGTATTTCGATTTCTCCTTCATGGTCTGGACGCTCCTGGGGGCGCTGGGCCCGCAGATCGCGGAGAGCCTGCACCTGAGCGCCGGGCAAAAGGGCATCATGGTGGCGGTGCCGATCCTGGGCGGCGCGGTGCTGCGCCTGGCGCTGGGCCTGCTGGTGGACCGCATCGGCGCGAAGACCACCGGGATCATCGCCCAGCTCCTGGTGATGGGTTCGCTGGCCTGCGGCTGGATCTTCGGCCTGCAGAATTTCGCGGCCACGCTGGTCTTCGGCTTCACGCTGGGGATCGCCGGGGCCTCCTTCGCGGTGGCGCTGCCGCAGGCGGGCCGCTGGTACCCGCCGAACATGCAGGGCGTGGTGCTGGGCCTGGCGGGCGCGGGAAACGTGGGCGTGGTGCTGGATAGCCTGATCGCCCCGCGGCTGGCCGCCGTCTTCGGCTGGCAGGCGGTCTTCGGCTTCGCCCTGATCCCGGCGGTGCTGACCTTCGCGGCCTACACGATCTTTTCCAAGGACGCCCCGGGTGCCGTGGCGAAAAAGAAGCTCTCCGACTACCTGCGCCTGCTGAAGGAAAAGGACGCACACTGGTTCTGCTTCTACTACACGGTGTCTTTCGGCGGCTTCGTGGGCCTGGCCAGCTACTACAATCTCTACTTCCGCTCCGAATTCGGCCTCTCCGCGGTGAAGGCGGGGGATTTTGCCGCGGCCTGCACCTGCGTGGGCGCGCTTGCCCGGCCGATCGGCGGGGCGATCTCCGACCGCGTGGGCGGCATCCGCTCCATGCTGATCCTCTTCAGCACGGCGGGCGCGCTGCTGCTGGTGGCCGCGGGGATCCACTCCTTTTGGGCGAACGTGGTCCTCTTCCTGGGCGTGAGCGCGGCGCTGGGCATGTGCAACGGCTCGATCTTCCAGCTCCTGCCGCAGCGCTTCGGCAAGGACATGGGCGTGATGACCGGCCTGGTGGGCTGCGGCGGCGGCGTGGGCGGCTTCTATCTGGCAAGTTCGCTGGGGCTGGCGAAGCAGACCTTCGGCTCCTGCGCGCTGGGCTTCATCGCCTTTTCCCTGCTGTGCTTCATCGCGGTGGCCGGCCTGGCGCTGGTGAAAACCCGCTGGCGCACCACCTGGGGCGCGGTGGCGGACGCGCGGATCTAGGCAAGCTTGCGGCTATCCCGGCATGAAGATCCGCTCCTCGTCCCACGCCCTTCCACGGGACGAAGGACGCCCTTCCTCCGACGCCGTCTCCATCACCACCTGGAACAGCGGCTTCGTGGCGGCGCTGGCGGATGGCGCGGGCACGGGCAGCGCCGCGCGGGAAGCGGCGCAGCACGCCGTCTCCGTGATCGCCACCCACTACCGCAGCCACCCGCTGGGCTGGACGCCCGGCAAGGCGCTGCGGGAAGCGGCGCGCCTGATCAACCGCACGCTCTGGAACGAATCCAGCGCCCGCTTCGACCGCCCGGAAATGGTCTGCACGCTGGCGGTGGCACTTTACGACGAGGGCTTGCTCACCTGCCTCGGCATCGGGGATTCCCGCATCTACCTGCTGCGCGGCGGCGAGCTGAGCCGCCTGACGGAGGACGACGTGGACCCGGAGAACCCGCTGCGCCTCACCCGCGCGCTGGGCGCGGAGGAGAGCCTGACCGCCGTGACGAGCAAGATGTCACTGGAACCGGGAG
>CBFGVD010000065.1:0-10813 GCA_965651965.1 uncultured Verrucomicrobiaceae bacterium
GGCGCGAGCACATCCGCCTGCGCCCCGGCATGTACATCGGCAAGCTGGGCGACGGCTCCTCCCCGGACGACGGCATCTACATCCTGCTCAAGGAGGTCATCGACAACTCCATCGACGAGCACATCATGGGCTTCGGCAAGGAGATCCGCGTGGAGATCGACGAAGAGGGCCGCGTGGAGGTGCGGGACTTCGGCCGCGGCATCCCGCTCGGCAAGCTCTACGATTGCGCCGCGCAGATCAATACGGGCGCGAAATACGACAGCGAGGCTTTCAAGAAATCCGTGGGCCTCAACGGCGTGGGCATCAAGGCGGTCAACGCCCTTTCCGGCTTCTTCGAGATCCAGGCCTGGCGCGAAGGCAGGACGAAAGCGATCGAGTTTTCCAAGGGTCTCGTCACCGAGGACATGAAGACCCCGCGCGCGGAGGAAGCGCCCTCCGGCACGCGGCTGGCCTTCGAGATCGACCGCACCATTTTCCCGGCGAAGGCGAAGTTCAAGGAGGCCATCGTGGAGAAGATGTGCCGCTACTACTCCTACCTGAATCCCGGCCTGACCCTGGTGTTCAACGGGAAGAAATTCAAATCCAAGGACGGCCTGCTGGACCTGCTGCGGGAGGAAATGGAGAGCGAGGCGCTCTACGAACCCATCCACCTGAACGGCAAGGATATCGAAATCGCCTTCACCCACACCGCGGAGAGCGGGGAGGAATACTACACTTTCGTCAACGGGCAGAACACCACCCAGGGAGGCACGCACTTGCAGGCCTTCCGGGAGGGCCTGGTGAATGCCGTCCGCGGCTTCTACAAGAAGCAGTACGATCCGGCGGACATCCGCGCCGGCATCGAAGCCGCCATCTGCGTGCGCATCGAGGAGCCGGTCTTCGAGTCGCAGACGAAGACGAAGCTCGGCTCCGCCACCATTTCCCCGAACGGAGAATCCATCCGCACCTTCGTCGGCAATTTCCTCAAGCAGCACCTGGACAACTACCTCCACAAGCACCCGAAGGTGGCGGAGGCGATCCAGAAGCGCATCCAGGCCGCCGAACGCGAGCGGAAGGACCTGAAGGGCATCCAGAAGATCGCCCGCGAGCGAGCGCGCCAGGCGAAGGTCCACAACAAGAAGCTGCGGGACTGCCGCGCGCATTTGACATCGAAGCACAAGCAGCGCCTGGACAGCACCCTCTTCATCACGGAGGGCGACTCCGCTTCAGGCTCCATCACGAAGAGCCGGGACGTCGAAACGCAAGCGGTCTTTTCCCTCCGCGGCAAGCCGCTGAATACCTTCGGCCTCGCGAAGAAGATCGTCTATGAGAACGAGGAGTTCGCCCTGCTCCAGGCGGCCCTCGGCATCGAGGATGGCATCGAAGACCTGCGCTACAACAAGGTCGTCATCGCCACCGATGCCGACGTGGACGGCATGCACATCCGCCTGCTGCTGCTGACCTTCTTCCTTCAGTTCTTTCCGGAAGTCATCCGGGAGGGCCACCTCCACATCCTCCAGACCCCGCTTTTCCGCGTGCGGAACAAGAAGGAGACGATCTATTGCTACGACGAGGAAGCGAAAGAAAGGGCGCTAGGCAAACTGGGCAAGAACTCCGAAATCACCCGTTTCAAGGGCCTGGGCGAGATCTCGCCGGACGAGTTCAAGTTCATGATCGGCCCGGACATGCGGCTCGACCCCGTGGAATTCGAGGAAGGGAAGGGGACCAAGGAACTGCTCGCCTTCTACATGGGCAAGAACACCCCCGACCGCCAGGACTTCATCATCGGCAACCTGAGGATCGACGTGGACCGGCAGGAGGTGGCGTGAGCGGGATGGGAGCGCGGACTTGGATATCCGGGCTTCCTTTTGGACTGCGCGGGCCTAATCCCGCTTTGGGATGACGGGTGAAAGGGCCGGGCCGCTTGTGCGGAATCGACATATCGATTCCGGGGAAGAGGCGGAGTGGGGATGCCTTTCCCCGAAAGCGGCGTCATGCCGCCGCAGTCCAAAAGCTCTTGCGCTGCCGCGGTAACTCCGTCGTCAGCTGTAATCACTCCGCCTCCGCCGCCTGCCGGCCCTTCAGCTTCGCCCGCGCGATTTCCCAGACCATCGGCATCACGGAGACGGCGATGATGCCCAGCACCACCAGTTCGAAGTTCTCCTTCACCACCGGCTGGTTCCCCAGGAACCAGCCGCAGGGCAGGATCAGGCCCACCCACAGGATCGCGCCGGTGACGTTGAAAAACATGAAGCGCCCGTAGCTCATCTCCCCGGACCCGGCCACGAAGGGTGCGAAGGTCCGCACGATGGGGACGAAGCGCGCGAGGATGATCGTCTTCCCGCCGTAGCGGACGAAGAATTCGTTGGTCTTCGCGATGTGCTCCGCTTTGACGATTTTGGGGAATTTCCGCATCATCCATTGGCCGCACTTCTTGCCGATGAAGTAGTTCACGGTATCCCCCAGGATCGCCGCGGCGAGCAGGACGAATGCCGCGAGCCAGACGTTCAATTTGAACTCGGGATTCGCCGCCAGGGCCCCCACCGCGAAGATCAGGGAGTCCCCCGGCAGAAAGGGGGTGACCACCAGGCCGGTCTCGCAAAAGACGATCAGGAAGAGCAGCGCGTAAACCAGCGCACCGTAGCTGCGGGTGAAGGCCTCCAGGTGCTCCTGGAAATGCAGGATGAAATCGATGGCTTCTTTCATCGGTCAGTCGTTTTCCGGGCGCGGGTCGCGGTTCAGGAGCTCGTGCAGCGCGCGGGCTGCGGGCATGCCTTGGTAGAGGATGGCGTGCACGGCGTCGATGATGGGGGTGCGCACGCCCGCCTTGTGCGCGGTTTCGTGGATGGAGAG
Organism: uncultured Verrucomicrobiaceae bacterium; assembly: GCA_965651965.1. GTDB lineage: Bacteria > Verrucomicrobiota > Verrucomicrobiia > Verrucomicrobiales > Akkermansiaceae > Haloferula. The sequence continues at coordinate 2,833 of CBFGVD010000065.1, forward strand.
GGTGTTCGGCACGCCTTCCGCGACCATGCCGAGGGAGGAAGTGGCTTCCTCCAGGGATTTCCCGGCACCGAGGGCGAGACCCACGCGGTGATTCCGGGAATGTTGCGAGAAGCAGGTGGCGATCAGGTCTCCCACGCCGGAGAGTCCCGCGAAGGTTTCCACCCGCCCGCCGAGCCGGGTGCCGAGCCGGGCCATTTCCGCCAGCGCGCGGGTCACCAGCGCCGCGATGGCATTGTCCCCGAGTCCCAGCCCGGAGGCGATGCCCGCGGCGATGGCATAGACGTTCTTGATCGCGCCGCCGAGCTCGATGCCCGCCAGATCGTCGCTGGTGTAGCTGCGGAAGTGCGGCGTGGTGAAAAGCTCCTGCAGGCGGCGGGCCAGCGTTTCGTCCGCCGTGCCGATGACCGCACAGGTCGCCAGGCCCGCGGCGATTTCCTCCGAATGGTTCGGTCCGGAAATCACCGCCACGGGATTCGCGGGGAGCTTTTCCCGGAGGATCTCGCTCATGCGCTCGCCGGTGCTGCGCTCGATGCCCTTGGCGCAGGAAAGGAGCACGGCATCCGGCGGCAGGCCGCAGCTTGCCAGCGCACCCGCGGTCTCGCGGGTGGCCGCGGTGGGAACGCAAAAAAGCACCAGCGGATGGGCGGCGGCGGCCGCCAGGCCCGTGGAGGCGGTGATGTTCGGAGGCAGTTCGATTCCGGCCAAATAGCGGAAATTGTGCCGCGTGGCATTGATGCTCTCCGCCACCGCGGGATCGCGGCCGATCATTTCCACCCGCTCCAGCTTTGCCGAGAGCAGCTTGGCGAGCGCCGTGCCGAAAGAGCCGGTCCCGAGGATGGCGGCGGAGGAAAACGTGGCTTCAGGCATGAAAAAGGGAGAAGAGGGAAGGGGAATTCAGGAGACGGCCTTCTTCTTCCGCTCGAAGCGGCTTTCCGTGCCCTCCTTGAGCCGCCGGATATTCGCCCGGTGCTTCCAGATGGCGAGCACGGCGATGATGACGGAAAAGACGAAAAGCGGTTTGTTCCAGGTGCCGTCCTGGATCCGCCCGTGCGTCCAGGAGCCGTAGAGGGTGATCAGCGGCAGCGCCGCCGCCGCCCCGATGCTGGCCACGGAGACATAGCGGGTGGTGAAAAAGAGCAGGAGCCAGAGGACGATGAGCACCAGCACGCCGAAAGGCATCAGCGCCAGCAGCACTCCCGCGGAGGTGGCGATGCCCTTGCCGCCCTTGAACCCGACCCAGGGGGAATAATTGTGCCCCAGGATGGCGAGCAGGGCCGTGGCGATATGCAGGACCTGCCCCTGCACGGCCTCCGCCTCCGGGAGCGTCACCGCCCAGGCATCCAGGAAGGCCACCGGAATCTGCACCACGCGGCCCTCGATCTGCACCAGATTGATGGCAACGACCACCGGGATGAAGCCCTTCAGCGCGTCCAGGACCAGGCAGGTGATGCCGTGCTTCTTTCCTACCACGCGCAGCACGTTCGTGGCTCCGATGTTCCCGGAGCCATGCCGGCGGATGTCGATGCCCTTTGCGCGGGCGATGAAGAGGCCGAAGGGAACGGACCCCAGCAGGAAGGCGAGAAGCGGGCAAAGCCAGAGCTGCATGCGGGCGCCTCAGTAGAGGAAAGCCGCGCGAATGTCACCCCTAGAGGCGGGCTGCTCCGCGGGATCGCCCCGGACCCGGGACAAAGACCGGCCTCCAGCAAAAAAGCGCGACCCCTTCCGGGATCGCGCTCCTTGAAATCCAAAGGATTACTTGCCGATCGACTTCAGCGCGGTGTTCCACTTTTCGATGTTGGCCTTTTGGGCTTCGAAAAGCGCGTCGGTGGAATCGAGCACTTCGATCTTGGTGATCTTGTCGCCCTTGGCGATCTTATCCACGACGTTCTGGCCCTTGGTCACTTCGCCGAAGACGGAGTGCTTCCCGTCCAGGTGAGGGGTCGGCACGTGGGTGATGAAGAACTGGCTGCCGTTGGTCGCCGGACCGGCATTGGCCATCGAGAAAATGCCCGGCTTGTCGTGCTTCAGCGAAGGCACGAATTCGTCGCCGAATTTGTAGCCGGGACCGCCGCTTCCAGTCGCCGTCGGATCGCCGCCCTGGATCATGAAATCGGGGATGACGCGGTGGAAGGTAATGCCGTCGTAGTAGCCCTTCTTGGCGAGATTCAGGAAATTCGCCGTGGTCATCGGCACCTTGGAGGCGAAGAGGGTACCCTCGATGTCGCCTTTGGTGGTGGTCATCTTGATGCGGATGTCCTTGACCGCTTCGGCTTTCGCGGGGGCGGCGTCCTTCTTTTCCTCCTTCTTCTCCTGGGCGAAGGCGAAGGGGGCGAACATGGCAAGGGCGAGGATAACTCGTCGTTTCATTCGGATGGTGTGTGGGTTGGGAAAAAATTCTTCAGGCGGTGCCTTCCACGCCTTCCGCCGGGCGCAGTTTCGGCGGCGCGGGCTTGGCATCGGGCACGATCCGCTCGATGTCGCCGCGGGGCACCCAGCCGCGGCTCTCGTTGGTGAAGGCCACGTAGGCCCATTCCCCGGAAGTGGTGATCACCCGGCAAAGCGAGCCTGCGGGAGCTTCTATTACCTTCGGCGCGGTGCGGGCGGCATCCGTGCGCACGGTGGCCATATCCGCCACCACTACCACTTGCTCCCGCACCGGGGCAAAGCGCGCGTCATCCGGGAAATAGTACCAGCCCAGCGCCCCGCAGGCTCCGATCAAGGGCGCGATGACGAAGGCGGCGATGGAGGCGAGCCGGATGCCCGCGCCGGGGCGCGTGGCCGGGAAAATGAGGATGCCGATGGCGATGGCCCATAGGGAGGCCCAGACGCCGCCTTTCCAGACCCCGAGAGGCACCCGGGAAATGAGGTATTGGTAATCCGGGCGTTTGATGGTCACGGAGCCGAATTTCCGTTCCAGGAAGCGCAGGTTTTGCCGGGCCTCCGCGTGCCCCGCATCCCGCACCAGGGCGCGGCGGTAGTAGAGGGCGGCTTCGCCCGGCGAGCCCAGGCGGTAGGAAGCATTCCCGATATTGAAAAGGGTATCCGCCGAAAGTTGCTCGAAGGGACCGCTGTCCAGCCATGCCTTCGCGGCCTCGCCATAGCGTCCCTCCCCGTAGAGCTTCGCCGGATCTTCCTGAGCCCTGCCGGCGAGCGTGGAGAGGGTGAAAAGAAGCGCCACCAGGGGCAGCGCGATGCGCCGCAGGGCACCCAGCAGGCGCTGCCGCTCCGCGCGGTCGAGTTTCTGCTCCGCCGTGTCCTTGCGGAAGCAGACCTCGTCCCTCTTGTTCAGGATTTCTCCCACCACCGGATCATCCTTGTCGCCGAGCCAGCGTTCGATGAAATGGCCCAAGCTGCGGTAGAAAGGCCCGGCCTGCTCCGGCGCGCGCTCCACCTCGCGCCATTCCCGGCGCCGTGCCACTTCATCCGGATCCTTCCGCAGCCGCGGGGCGAGATTCCGCCGGGCTATGTGGAAAAGCAGTCCCGCGCAGATCAGGGCAGGCAGGATCTGCCAAGCCCAGGGGGGCAGATTCATGCGGTCTTTGACCAGGCCGGCCGCGGGATTCACGATGCCCAGGATATCCGTCATTTCTTCCACCGGCATGGCCAGGGCCTGCGGCGGGGAGACCATGCCCGCCGCGGTGGACGGCACCACGTTCAGCGGGATCGCTTCGGAGAGGATGGTGTCGTAGGCCTCCTTCACCGGGTCGAAATAAACCAGACGGAAAGGCGGCACCGAGTGCTGGAGCCGTAGCGGGCGCATGAACTGGCGGAATTCCACCTCGCCCCACATCTCGCGGCGCTCCTCGCCCCGCTCGCTGCTGGAGGCGTCGTAAAGCTTCCAGCCCTCCGTATCCAACGGCTCCGGCGGCTGCATCGTGTCCAGATTGCCGATTCCCCGAACGGTCATCGCCAGGCTCACGGGGTCGCCCTCCCGCAGGTCGGTCTCACCGGCATCCATCAGGAGCTCGAATTGCCCGATGGCGTTCTCGAAACCCTCCGGCGCGCCCGGCGGCAAGGGCTTGGATTCCATCCGGATCTGAGGCACGTTCACCGTGAAGGCTTGATAGGCCGCGCGGCCGAAGCTCTCCGGCGTGCGCTGCACGGTCTGGAGCCGCACCGTGGCCGGGCCCAGCGTGGAGGGTCCTTCCCGGTTCGTGGACATCGTGCTCGGATAGCTGATGGCGTAATAGGTCCGGGCCAGCAAGTTCGCCCTGCCGAGCCGCGGTTGCGGCTGGAAGCGCCAGGTGGAGACGCCGTCCCGCTCGAATTCCGGGATGCCCCAATCTTCGACCTGCTGATCGCTCGGGAAATACAGCTTGAGCTCCACCGGCTGTTTTTCGCCCACGTAGGGTGCTCCTTTGATCGCGTGGAAGGCGGCGGAATAGAGGACTTCCCGGCCTCCGAGAGTCGCCTTGTACCACTTAAGGGACATTTCATCGAGCACCTTGAAATCGAGCGGCGGGGTGCGGCGGATTTCCCCGCCGAGGTCGAGCTCCAGGGAGGGAATCGAGTAGTTCCCCGCCTCGTAGCTGGAGACCACGTACTGGATGACCAGTTCCATCCGCCCGCGCCGGCCCATGCCGTATCTCGGCTGCGCGCCCATGCCGATCGGCCGGATGGTCAGGTTCCGGATGTCCGGGATCCGCGGCATGGAACTCATGTCCGCATCCCCGGGCAGCACGATCTCCAGGATCGCCTGCTCCCCGCGGACGACAAAGCGGCTGCTGATGCTCGCTTCCACGAATGGCGCCGCGGCCAAGGGACCGGCCGACAGGCAGGCGAGCGCGATAAAAAGGATTCTGAACAAACGGTTCACGATGCTTGGGTGGAAATTACCAATCTTTCTCGGGATTGCCATATTCGATGCGGCCGGGCCCCAGGATGCCCTTTTCGAAATCGGCATTTTCCCTCAGGAGGCGGCGCGCGGCGTCTTCGGGGGTTTCGCCGGGTTTCGGTCCCTTGCCTGCTCCTTCCCCGTCTTCCTCCTGGTCTCCCGGGTTATCGCCGCCTTCTTCTTCGTTTTCGCGGTCGCCGCCCCCGCCTTCGTCTTCCTCGCCGTCGCGGCCCTTGCCGCGGCCTTCCTGTTCGCCGCCGCCTTCGCCCTCTTGCTCGCCTTCTCCGCCTTCGCCTTCCGGTTGGCGCCCTTCCCCCTCGCCTTCGCCGGGCTGGGGCATCGGCTGGATCTGCTGGGCGTTCTGCTCGACTTCTTCCAGGATCTCGCGGAGGCGCTTGAGATATTTCATGGTGAGCGCGCGGTTGTGCTTCGCGTCGGCCAATCCGGGGTCGTAGCGCAGGGCGGAGTTGAAATGTTTCACCGCATCGACCCAATCGGTCAGCGTGCTATCGAAGCGGATGAATCCCGCGCTCTCGCCGTTCTCCGGCACCTCGCCTTGGATCCACTCCGAGAGCGCCTGGCGCACCATGCCGTCGAAGAGTTCCATCCGGTCCGGCTTGGTTTCCGGCTCGTTCTCTTTCTTTTTACCGAGCAGGCCCAGCAGCGCGTCGGCGATGCGCTTGAACGGGTCGGCCCGTTTCGGGGACTGCGGGGTTTCCGGTACCTCGGGGTAGGCGGGGCCGTTGGACAGATGCCGCCAGCCGGTGCTGAAAAGGACGGTGCCCAGGCCATGGTGGGCGGCGGCGCGGACCTTCGGGTCCCCGGAGCGCAGGGCCTCGCTGAAAGCATGCCGGGCCTCTTCCGGCTTGCCCTGCCGGAAGGCCGCATTTCCCTGCGCAAGGCGGTAGCGGAAGGCGTTTTCATCATCCCCGGCCTTTTCAGCCAGGGAGCCGAAAAGCTCGGCCGCTTCCTCGTTCTTGCCCTCGGCCAGCGCTTGGCGGGCATCCTGTTCCGTGCCCGCGCGCAGCGGCTGGGGCGTCAAAAGGAGCATCGCGCCCGCGGCCGCCGCGGTGCTGGCCGGGCCCAAACCGCGCCAGCGGGTGCCCGCGATCACGGAAGCCACCAGCATGAGGATGCCGGGCAGGATGAACCATTGGTAATACTCCACCGGCACGAAGCGTTCGCGGCCTTCGATCTCGAATTGCTCCAGATCGGAAATGGCGCTTTTCACCATCTCCGGGATGCTGGTGGCGGAGGTGGCCACCGCGAAACGGCCTCCGGTCTCGCTGGCCAGGCGTTTGAGCGCGCCGGTCTGGATCGCGCTGCGCACCGGGCGATTGTTCCGGTCCCGGTGCCGGCCGTCGGGGGCGTCCTCATTCGGCACGTAGTCGCCCTGCTCGGTTCCCATGGCGATGGCAAAGACATAGACCCCCGCGCGCTTCGCTTCCTGCGCCAGTTCGCTGATCCGGCCCGTCGTCTCCTCGCCGTCCGACAGCAGGATCAGGGCGTTTTCCTTTTGTCCCGTTTCCTTGAGCGTCTTGATCGAAAGCTCGAGCGCGTTTTCCAGATTCGAGCCGCCGACGGGGATGTAATAGGGGTCGAGCTGGTCGATGGTTTCCCGCACCGCGGCGTGATCCACCGTCAAGGGCGCGAAAAGATAAGGCTCGCCGGAAAATCCGATCAGGCCGATGCGATCGCTCGGCAGGGCCTCGATCAGCTCGTAGCAAAGCGTCTTCGCCTGGGTCAGGCGGTCCGGCTTGAGATCCTTCACCAGCATGCTGCGGGAGAGATCCAGCGCCATCAGCACGTTGCGCCCGCGGCTCAGTTCAGACTCCAGGCCTTTCGTCGTCTGCGGCCGGGCCATCCCGATCGCCAGCAGGCAAATGGCGAGCATGAGGAAACCGAAGGCCAGCCAGCGCGGCACCGGGCTGCCGCGCCGCAGCAACTTCGGCCGCAGGCGCGCCGCAGCAAAAGCCGCCCACTGCCTGCGGCGCAGGCGTGCCGCCAGGATCGCGCCGGCGACGAAGAACGGCACCAGCAGTAGCAAGGCCAGCCAGGCGGGTTCGGCGAATTTCATGGCGCGGGCGGAGGGTTGAAGGCCAGCACGAAGGCCGCGGCCAGCGAGGCAAGCACCGCCGCCCCGGCGAACCACGGGAAAAGCTCCAGATCTTCCACCACCGTGCGGGAGATCGTCTCCGATTTTTCCAACTCGTCGATGGTCCTGAAATATTGCTGGAGCGACTCCACGTCCTGCGCCCAGTAGTGCTCTCCGCCGGTGATGGCGGCGATCTTCCGCAGCGTGGGCAGGTCGAATTCCTGGCGTGCGAAGCGCTGCACGTCGCTGCTCACGCGACCCTTTTCGGTTCCGATCGCCACCGTGTAGATCTTGATACCGAGAGTTTTGGCATTCTCCGCCGCCTCGATGGGAGAGATCTTCCCGGAATTCGATGCCCCGTCCGTGATAAGAACGATGATCTTGCTCTTCGCCTCCCGGGAATCCAGCCGGCTGGAAGCCGCGGCGATCGCCGAACCGATGGCCGTGCCCTGTTCCTTCAGGATATTCAGGTCCACCTGGCGGAAGCTGCTCAGCAACCAGTCGTGATCCAGGGTGATCGGGCTCACCGAGTAGGGCCGGCCGGAATAAATCACCATGCCGATCCGGTCGTCCGGCCTGCCGCCGATGAAATTGTTCACCACTTCCTTCGCGGCATCGATCCGCTTCAGCGGGCGGTTTTCCGGCGTCTTGAAATCGTCGATGCCCATGGAGAGCGAAACGTCGAACGCGATGACGATGTCGATGCCGCTGGCGGTCTTCGAGTGGTATTCATTCCGCCAGACCGGGCGGGACATGGCCAGGATGGCGGGAACCAGGGCGGTCATGGCCAGGGGAACGCCCAGGGAAAAGGCGGAACGCCACACCTTCGCGCCCAGGCTGACGAGCACGGAAAGGGTGGAAAAGGTGAGCGCGGCCTCCGCACCCCGTCCCCGGCGCAGCAGGAAGAGCAGCGCGCAGGGAATCAGCAGCAGCAGCCACTGCGGCTGGGCGAACTTGAAATGTTCCAGGAAGTCCCTCATGCGGGTTGATGCTGGTGGAGCCTCTCGAGCAGTTGCCGCGCCGCGGAGAAGAGCGCCGCGGGATCGCCCGCC
>CBFGVD010000066.1:0-10792 GCA_965651965.1 uncultured Verrucomicrobiaceae bacterium
AGGTTCGACTCTCTCTCTTGGAGAAACATGCTCTTGAATTGAAGAGCCAACTGAACGATCTGGTTTTTCAGCAACCTCTCTGCACCGAAGTCATTTCCTTCGCACCCGAGCCTTTCAAGGTAAGATCAAGGTTGCCCGTTACGATCCAGTCAAACGGAGACGATTACGTGGCGGTGTTTCACGATGCGGATATAAGCGCAAGTGGCGACACTCAAGGTGAAGCTCTTTCTAATCTCAAGGATCTCCTTGTAAGCGCCTACAAAAGATACTCTAAGATTGAACCATCAAAACTGGGCCCCGTGCCGACGAGACGCTTGGCTGTACTGAAGGAAGTAATGGAGCCAATCCAATGCCTCAAATAACCAAGGAACACGCCGAGCGAATCGCCACAAAACTAAAGGCGACTTACGACAAATCGGGCGCTCACACCATTGCTGAGATATGGCATGATGGTGTCCTCATCGCAGATTTCGGCATTCGTCACGGCTCCAAAAAGGAGCAGGGCCATGATCACATTCAAAAGCAGCTCCATGTTAACACTCATGACGCCAAGCTTCTCGCACAATGTCCTATGACGCTCGATATGTGGATCAAAAAGATGAAAGAAAAAGGCCTGATCAATTGAGCCCGTCAGGAGACTTGGAGATTTTTTCATACATACAAAACACGCACCCCCCACGAAGAAGCTCATAGAGATCGCCACTACATCTAGTTTTGTTTTATCTTCCCGTTAATGGAATGACGCCCCATTCGGACGGAGTCGAATATATCCCGCTGTGACTCCGACGCGATGGCTCTTGGATGACTACCTCGACCGCGGTTTATTTCCCTCATCTCCGCCCCGCCTTCTTCGCCGCCTTCTTCACCGGCGGGGCGGCATCCACCAGCTTCACCGCCTGTCTTGTCGCGGCGGCCAGGATTTTCATCACGTCCTCGTCCCGGCGGTTGCGGATCAGGCTGCGGAATTCGCTCAGGGCCTTTTGCGCGGCGGTGGAGAATTTCTTCTTCCCCTTCTTCGGCGGGGCGGTCTCGGCGCGGGACTGGCGCTGCGCCAGCCAGAGCTTGTGGATCGCTTGGTAGTCCGGGGAGCCCGGCTGGACCTTCAGCCCCGTGACCAGCATCGTGTGCAGCGTTTCCCAGCGCACCGGCCGGCCGTGCTCCACCTTCCAGGGCACCGTCAGCGAGTAATCGCACGCCAGCGCGATGTCCTTCTGCGTCCTGCCGCGGGCGACGCGGAGGTTCTTGAATCCGTCTTCCAGGGTGGATGCGATCGTCTTGGCCACGGGAAAGGTAGAGCGGAAATGTGACGTTGCGGCAAGTGAGAAGTGGCAGGGACGCGCGTCCCGCGCGCCCGCCGAAGCAAGGGCGGGTCCTGCCGCCAGGGACCGCCCGCGGTCGGCCGGGACGTCCGGCCCTACCGCCGGGACGGCCTACCTATCGAAAAGCTCCGCGCCCTTCCGCTTCCCGTATCTCCCGTCCGGCTCCTTCGCGATCTCCCGCTGCTGGATCAGCAGGGACAGCGTGCTCTTCGCCTGGCTCATCGAGAGATCCCCCGCCTGCATCAACGTCCGCACCGCCTCGCCGAAGGGGCAGACCTCCGGCAGGAATCTCAGGTAGCCCCGCGCGTCGTGCACCCCCCGCGCCGGGGCGGCGGGCTTCTTCGCCTCCGCGTCCGGGTCCGGCACCTCGTCCCAGGCCAGGCCGTCGCACTGGCGGCCGTGGCGCAGGTAGATCGTCTTCACCGGCTCCCGCTGCATGTCCAGCATGCCCGCGCGGTCGCCGCGCTTCGTCAGCATGAATTTGTAGATCCCCTCGTGCCCCGGCACCGGCAGGATCGCCGCCATCGCCCGCGGCCAGTTCGTGATCTCCGAGCTGCCGATCCCGATGTAGGAGAAATCCGAGCTGTTCCAGTGCGCCCGCGCCTTCGCGTCCGATGAGGTCTTCCCCGTGTGGTGGACGAAGACCGCGATCGCCCCCGTGCGCGTCAGCACCGGCTGCAGCCACGAGCGGAAGAAGCGCGAGGCCACCTCCTGGCTCGAGATGTCCCCGCCCACGTAGGACAGCAGCGGATCGATGAAAACGAGGTCCGCCCCGCTCTCCCGCAGCATTTCCTCCAGCCACTTGCAGAAATCCTCCCCCGTGCGCTCCACCTCGCGGATGAAGCCCAGGTTCCGCGCCATCACCGGCAGCAGCTCCGGGCCCAGCGCCACCTTCGCCGACTTCTCCGCGCCCAGGAACATCTCCGCCAGGTCCCCCTTGTCGTTCTCCGCCTGCACCACCAGGATCTTCAGCGGGCGTCGTACTTCGATCCCGTGCCAGGGCACCCCCGCCGCCCAGTGGACGGCCATGGAGGCGATGAGCGTGGATTTCCCGATGCCGGAGGGCCCCGAGACGATCATCGAGCCGCCCTTGCTCAGGAAGCGCCGCTTCGGGCCGATCAATGCCAGCGGGTCGTCCCGCATGTCGTGCCGCAGCAGGTCGCCCACGTTCCACACCGCCGCCAGCGCCGGGTTCCGCGCGCCCTCCAGCAGCACGCGGCGGACCTCCGCCGGCTCCGGGTCCGCGGCGCGGATCCAGTCGTTCGCGTCCTTGTGCCCCTCCGGCACGCGGGCCACGAGGAAGCGCGCACCCTCCCGCCGCCCCGCGCGCACCCGCTCCAGCCACTCCTCCGCCGGGGTGCGCCCTGTCCTTTTGTTGGTTTTTTCCGGCGGGTCGTTCTGCGGCACCGCCAGCAGCGCCGGGGCCTCCAGCGCGGCCAGCCCCGTGTTCGAGGTAGCCCCGCGGGTGATCACCGCCGCGTGGGCGGAGGGGTCCTCGTGGTGCCCCAGCCGGTCCAGCACCGCGAAGGCATCCCACTGCGATTCGAAGACGAGCGTATGGCCCGCCTCCGCGGGATTCCCCACCACCAGCGGCGCGCTCGCCCCCTGCGCGGGGAAATACATCCAGCGCCCGTCCTCCAGACGGTAATGGCAGCGCACCGCCTTCCCCGCGGCATCGTGCACCGGCAGCGCGATCTTCCCCCGGTGCAGGCCCACCAGCTTCTCCCGCCGTAGCCACTCCGCGAACTCCGCCGAGTAGCCGCGCCAGGCCGCCAGCTCCGCCGCATGCCGCGGCGTGAAGGCCGCCGCGCAGGCATCCCAATCGAAGGGCGGCGCTGTCGTCCTTTCGCTTTCCCTCCGCGCCGGGGCCGCCCGCTTCCGCGGCCGCGGCGCATCATCCTCCGTGGCGATCCCCAGCGGTGCCGCGAGCTGCCGCACCGCCTCCGCGAAGGACAGGCCCTTGTGCTGCCGCAGGAAGGCGATCGCATCCCCCGCCGCCCCGCAGCCGAAGCAGTGGTAGAATTTCCGCTCCGGGTGCACGTGGAAGGAAGGCGTCTTTTCCTCGTGAAAAGGGCAGCGCCCCGTGTAGGAAGCCCCGCTCTTCCGCAACGGAACGTAATTCCCCACCAGGGCCACGAGGTCCGTGGACTCGAGCACGCGGGCGACGGTGGAAGCGGGGATCACAGTGGCGGGCTTTGAGGAATCGGGTAAGGCGGCGAAAGGTAGGGACACGCGCCTCGCAGCGAGGTTAGGGACGCGCGTCCGCGGAAGGAAGGTAGGGACGCGCGTCCCGCGTGTCCGCCGAAGCAAGGGCAACGCCCGACTCCAGGAACCGCCCGCGGCCGGCCGGGACGTCCGGCCCTACCTCCACGCCTCCCCATGAGAGGGACCGTAAAAGGCAGGGACGCGCGTCCGCGAAGGAGGTAGGGACACGCGTCCCGCGTGTCCGCCGAAGCAAGGGTAACGCCCGCCCCCGGGAACCGCCCGCGGTCGGCCGGGACGTCCGGCCCTACCTCGGCGGCCCTGCCCCCGTCGCGTTCCCGCGAACTCGCCGATCATCGATTCTCACGTTTCACTCTTCATTTGTCATTCCCTCCTCCTCCTCCTCCAGCTCCGCATCGCGCGCCGACTCATACTCGTGGTCCGCCCGGTCCGGCTCCTCCTCCTCCCGGCACACCGGGCAGCCGGGATCCCGGCCGGCGCAGCGGGAGCATCTCATCGCGTGCCGTAGTGCTCCGGGCGGCGGGCCTCGCTGGCGGAAATCGGTTCCTCGTCCAGCTTCCGGAGTTCGGATTCGTGGCGCCAGATCTCGGTCCCCCGGTCCGTCTCCACCACCGCGATGGCGGCCCCCTCGAATTGCCGGATCGCGGCCGCCAGGAAACCCTGCTCCTCCGGCCCGTACGGCGTCGTCACCGAACGGTACCCCATCTCTTTTGCTTGCTCTGCAGTCATCTCGTGTTGAATTTACGTTTCGTTGTTTAAATTCGCGGCGAAGGCAGGATCGGACGTCCCGCCCGACCGCGAAGGGTCCCTCCCCGCCGGCCTCGCCCTTCTTTCCGCGGACACGCGGGAGGTAGGGTCGGACGTCCCGGCCGACCGCTGACGGTCCCTTCCAGCCCGCCTCGCCCTTGCTTCGCGGACACGCGGGAGGTAGGGTCGGACGTCCCGGCCGACCGCGGACGGTCCCTTCCAGCCCGCCTCGCCCTTCTTTCGCGGACACGCGGGAGGCAGGGTCGGACGTCCCGGCCGACCGCGGACGGTCCCTTGGAATCTGCCTCACCCTTGCTTCGCGGACACGCGGGACGCGGGTCCCTACCTTGCGGGACGCGTGTCCCTACCCTCCCCCGCGTGTTCCCTACCTCGCCTCTCCCTCATACTGCTTCTCCCAGCACCACAGCGTCCGGCAGGCGTGGAAGGCCGCCAGCGCCGCCTCCCCGTTTTCCCACACCTTCGCCTGCACCGGTCCCGGCACGTCCGCCGGCAGCACCAGGGAGACCAGCAGCGGCAGGCGCTCCCCCGGCTCCGTCACCGCGGCGGCCGCGGCGGCCAGCTCCAGCGCCCACTCCTTGTGGAAGACCGCGCCCTTCCGCCCCTGCAGCTTGCGCGGTTTCGCGTGGATCACCGCCCTGCGGCGCTCCCCGCCGTGCTCCAGCACCGCGTGCAGCTCCACCCGCGCCGCGTAGCCCTCCCCCCGCGCCACGGTGCCCGCGGAGATCATCTCCAGCACGCTCGCCCGGTACCACGTTTCGTAGGGCTTCAGGTAGTCCAGCACGTCCCCCGCCGCGCGGAAGATATCCTCCGCATTGTAATGCGCCACCTGCCCGCGCAGGTGCCCGGCCCAGCCGCCGGACTCCCCGCCCAGGCGCCCCGCCTCCTCCGCGATCCTGCCGTGCCACGCCGCCTCCGGCTCGTACGGCTGCCGCGGGGTATTCAGCGCCGCCAGGATCGCCAGGTGCTGCCGGTGCTGCGCCAGCGCCGGCCGCGCCAGCACGGACAGGACATTCGGCACGGAGGGCAGCAGCCCCAGCGCCCGCGCGTCCTTCACCGTCACCGCCCGCGGCTGCCCCGTCGTGCTGCCCGTCACGCCCGTGCAGGGCCTGCCGTCCGGATAGTACCAGGAAGCCTCCGGCTCCCCCCGCTCCGCCATCGTCGTCTTCAGCATCGTCTTGTGTCTGGTTTCTGTCTGCTCCGGCCAGCGCCGCCAGCAGCTCCCCCGCCAGCGCGACCCGCCGCGCCAGCGGCGCCTCCGGGAAGATCCGGCCGATCGCCGCCTCCATGCTCGGCACCCGCTGCACGTGGCCGCCGGGCTCCTGGATGGAGAGGAAAAGCTCGTCCTCGTGGATCTCCGCCTTCACCCGCTCCGTACTTCCTTCGATGGGCAATGTCGTCGTCATGGTCCTTTGCCGCCGTTCTCCGGCCCTCTCGTTCGTGGTTGATGGGAAAAAATTTCCCGCCGCGCGGACCCCGGCGGGAGCGGGGGCTATGCATCCGGCCGCCGCGCTGGCCGTTCCGCTCAGAAGTCCTCCGGCACCCGGCGCAGTTTTTTCACGTTCCGTTGCCCGTTTCCCGCGCCCCGGCGGGCGATCCGCATTCCACAGGTAGGGTCGGACGTCCCGGCCGACCGCGCACGGTCCCCCGTCGCAAACCGCACCCGCCCTCCGCGGACACGCGGAACGCGCGTCCCTACCTCTCCCGCCGTCCCCGCAGCTCCCTCAGCCGCTCCAGCAGTGCCGCATCCTGCTCCGGGTGCAGCCGCAGCCGCTCCAGCACCCCGATGTACTCGTGCTGCCAGTCCGCCAGGCTTGCCAGCCCCGCGCGCTTGCTCCGCGCCAGCCGTGCCTCCAGCCCGGAAATGCGCCGCTCCCGTGCCGCCAGCCGCTTTTCCAGCGCCTGCTTCTCCGCCCGCAGGCGGTCCCGGGATTCGCGCAGCTTCCGGTGCCGGCCCGCGCTCACATACGGCCGCCCTTCCGCGGGCGACGGATTCGTTTTCGTGCTCATCTTTCATGATATGTGGTGATCCGTGCTTCCCGCCTCCCGCCGCGGTCCCTCCCCCGCCCGCCGCAGCGCCAGCCCGCGCCGCAGCGCCGCCTCCGCCGCCCGCTCCATGCCCCCCGCCCGCGCCGCCAGCCGCGCCAGCGCCGCACGCTCCCCATCGCTCAGCCCGCGGGCGAGATTCACGCGGATCAGGATTTCCGCGGCTGGGGCAGGGTAGGACATGGCAGGCAGGTGAAGGGGAAATTCAGGCTTGTCGGGAATAGGGACCGCGGACTCGTCGCCGTCGGTCGTATTTGATCGCAGTAAAATCGTATTTAATACCGATCTCAAGAAAAATGATTGTATCACATACGATTCATTCGTATTTCACTCGTATGACGTCCGAGGAAATGAAGGCTTACCGCAGCAAGAAAGGCTGGTCGCAAGCGCGTCTCGCCAAGGAGCTGGAAGTCTCCATCCACACCGTCCAGGCCTGGGAGCAGGGCAAAAACCCCATCCCCCGCCCGATCGAGAAGCTCCTCCTCTCCCAGATGGAATTCAGCCTCCCCATCGAGCTCATCCTCGAAATCAACCAGGTCGCGAAGGACGAGCGGATCAGCTTCGACGAAGCCCTCTTCAAGCTCATCCGCGAGGGCATCGGGAAACAACAGGCGTCTTGACTCATGAGTTCAGTTGAACAGCATTCGCGCCGACCTGTCCAGCACGCGGAGGTAACACCTCCCTCACACCTTTCGTAACACTTAACGACCCCGCCCCTCCCCGAAATGCCTGAAGGACGCCGCTGCTCGATCTATCTCACGGATGATGAATGGGCCATCGCCGATTCCACCGCGAAGCGCATGGGCATTTCCCGCTCGGAAGTCATCCGCCACCTCCTCCTCTACCAGGGCATGTGCGGCGGCTCCTTCCCCCTCACCGCCAAAATCATCGCCCTGCCCCCCGCCGACCGCGACCGCCTCATCGCCGAGATCCGCCGCCGCGCCGAAGCCGGCGATCCCATCAAGCCCCAGTCCTTCCGCGAATGGGTCAAGGAAGTCCTCGGCACCGCCGACCCCGAAACCGTGGACCGCGGCACGGACGCTCTGATCAAGAAGCTGCTGGGGTGAGGGGGCTACGGCACCTATGGAAAAGCCATTGCCTTCCCTACAGATATTGTCCGGGGCAGCTATCCTACGTCCTCAGGACGTAGGATAGCTGCCCAACTGAACTTCGTCAAGGCAGGCCTCTAATTTTTCCGACTCGACTTCTTCTTCATGCTCGTATCCATGTCCTTAGGAAAGGGATACGAGCGTATGCGCGCGCGAGAGAAAAAGAGCGCGCGGCACTGCTGCCATTTGTATGGATCTTCCCAAAGCCCTATCCCTTTCGCTCGGCCAACTGGACGAGCCCGTCGTCACCCGCTACCAGCTCGGGATCATTCTCTGGCGGCTCTACCGCTCCCGCAGTTTTGCGGGGGAACCTCTTGAGAAGCTGAAAGAGGAGACCGCCGATTCCGGGATCCTCGCCAGCCGCGTCGCCGCCTTGCAAGACGCGGGAATCCTCACCTCTCATCCGGATTTCAAATCCTTCGCCTTCCGCCTGCTCGGCCGGAAGGAGGAAGACCCCGCGGAGGTCGCCTGCACCATCGATCCCTTTTGCTACGTCTCCCACCTCAGCGCCATGGCCCACCACGGGCTCACGGATCGCTTGCCCGTGAAGCTCTTCCTTTCCTCCCCCGCCCTGCGGGATTGGCAATCGGAAGCCGCCGCCCGGATGCGGCGGGACCTGGGAGAAGACTTCACCGCGTACATCGCGGCGGATCTCCCGCCCCTGGTGCATGTGCGGATGAAAAAAACCGGCCCCATGGAAATCCGCGTGGTTCATTCCAAGCACGGCGGAGCCTATATAAACGTGAGGGGCAGGACCCTCCGCGTCTCCACCCTCGGCCGTACCTTCCTCGACATGCTGCGGAATCCGGAACTCTGCGGCGGCATCCGCCATGTCGTGGATGTTTACCGCCGGCACGCCCCCACCTACCTCCGCCTCATCGTGGACGAACTCGATCAGCACGGCGGCCCCATCGACAAGGTCCGGGCCGGTTACCTCCTCGATGAACAGTGCGGCCTGAAGGACAAGACCGTGGAAAGCTGGACCGAATTCGCCCAGCGCGGCGGCTCCCGGAAACTCGATGCCACCGCGGAATACCAGCCCGTGTGGTCGGACAAATGGTGCCTCTCCCTCAATCTCTGACCGCCTTCCCCCATGGCCCCGCACCCTCCCCTGCACGCCATCGATATCGCCCGCTGGGTGGAAGCCGCTCCGCCCTCCTTGCGGGAATTCCGCGAGGCCGTCCACCTCATCCTCGCCGCCATCGAATCGGATGCGGAACTCCGGCGGGACATGGTCATGAAGGGCGGCATCCTCATGGCCCTCCGCTACCGCAGCCCCCGCTTCACCCGGGATATCGATTTCTCGACGCCCGCCACCCGCGGCGAGTTCGACGAAACGTCGTTTGAAAGGCGCTTCGCCTCCGCCCTCGCCCTCCAGGCCGCGGAGTCGCCCTACGATCTCGATTGCCGCATCCAGAGCTTCCGCATTCTCCCCGCCAAGCGCCCCCAGGCCAGCTTCCCCAGCGTCAGGCTTACCATCGGCTACGCCCCCAAGGGTACGCCCAAGCACCAGCGGCTGCTCCATGGCGGCAGCCCGGATATCATTTCCATCGATTACAGCCTTAACGAACGCATCCTCGCCGAAGAAGAACTCCGCACCGACGGCGGCTCCCTCCGCGTCTATGCCTTCACGGATCTCGTGGCGGAAAAATTCCGCTCCCTGCTCCAGCAGGAAATCCGCGACCGCTACCGGCGGCAGGATATCTACGACCTGAATCTCCTGCTCGGAGAGGACCCAGCGCCGGAAGACCGGCAAGCCATACTGGCAAGCCTGCTCGAAAAATCCCGCTCCCGCGGCATCGAGCCGCACCGCGGTTCCCTGGCCGCGCCAGGCATCCGCCGCCGCGCCGGTGCGGAATACGCGACGCTTGCGGATGAAATCAAAGGTGACCTGCCGGATTTCGATGCCTCCTACGACAAGGTGGAGGCATTCTACCGCTCCTTGCCCTGGCCCTGAAAGGACGTCGGCTCCCCGGCCAGCCCCGCCCGCAAAGTAGCCCGCCCGGTCCCCGGGCGGATGACGCCGCTCCGCCCTCATCCGCAGGGCACCGCGGGACCTGCTACTCGATTCCCCGCGCCTCCTTCTGCTCCTGGATCCACACCCGGTCGCCGGAGGAGAGGCGCTTCTCGTGGGTGCGGATCTTCGTCCCGTCCGGCTCCACCAGCATGATCTTCCCGTCCTTGTAGGCCCCCAGCTTGGCGAAGATCTCGTGTCCCTTGCCATCGGACCAATTCCGGTAGCCCTTCCGCGCCAGGGAAGCCTGCCAGGCCTTCCGGCTCTCCACCGCCAGGGACACGCCCTGCTTCACCTGGCCGAAGATGAAATCCTCCTTCCCCCGGCGGTAGCCCGTGTAGCGGTCGATCACCTCCCCGGAGGGTGCCACCACGATCAGCGTCGGGAAGCCGCGCGAGTTGTACTTCTTCTTCAACTGGCGGGCGTAGAGCTGCTTGCGCACCGCGTCGTCGATGTTCGAGCCCTGGTTCATGTCCACCACCATGCGGATCACGTTCTTCTCCGCCCAGTCCTGAAATTCCGTGGTGGTCAGCAGTTGCTCGCTCAGGGTCTTGCTCGCCGGGCTGTTCTTGCTGTCGCTGAACCAGATCAGCAGCGGCTTGCCGGTGCGGCGGGATTCGCGCAGCGCCACCGTCTCGCTGCGGAGCCAGGGGTCCTTCTGCGGGCCGATCGCCATCAGCTCCTGCAGCTCCGGCAGTTGGTCGTCCACGTTGTCCGCATCCGTCCAGGCCAGGTCATCGCGGGAATAGCCCGCGGCCCTCGCGGCGGCTTCCGCCGCGGCCTCCGCCTCCGCGGCCTGGCTGCCGCCCGCTTTCACCGGCGTGCCGGCTTCCTCCGGCCCCCCTCCGCCGCGGCGGAGATGCGGCGGGATCCCCGTGGGTCCGAAGGGGTTTCCCTCCGCCTCCGCCTGGCCCGCCTTGTTCCCGCAGCCCGGCAGGCAAAGCCCCGCCGCCAGCAGCGGGAGTATGCACATCCATTTCATGCCCCGCACGCTAGAGCCTCCCGCCGCGGGAGTGAATCGAGAAATACCGCCCCCGAAAAAGGAGCACCGGCGTCCCGCAGCGGTAACAAGCCAATAGCCCGGGGCAAGCTGCGGAGCCCCGTAGGGACGGCGGGCCGATAGCCCGGGGCAAGCGCAGCGCAGCCCCGGGTAAGGCGTGCATAAAACCGTGCCCTGAAAGGGCACCGGGAGTGCGCTGCGAAAGTAGGATCGGACGTCCCGGCCGACCGCGGACGGTCCCTCCAAGCCTGCCTCACCCTCGCTTCGCGGACACGCGGGACGCGTGTCCCTACCTGCGGTAGGGTCGGACGTCCCG
>CBFGVD010000067.1:0-10741 GCA_965651965.1 uncultured Verrucomicrobiaceae bacterium
GGAGGGCTGCGTTGCAAAGAGCCCAGCGGCCCGCCGCATCCTGTTGCAGAAGGCACGCTGCAAAATGCGCTCACGCCCCGGCAGGTGCCAGGCGTTGGATTTCTTCCGCGACCTCCGCGGCGCATTGTTCCAGGAAGCGCCGTTCGCTTTCGGTAAAGCGGCGCGGCACGGTATCCATCACGCACAGGGCACCGAGCACCTGGCCGTTCGCCGCACGGATCGGCGCACCGGCGTAAGAGCGCAGGGAGTGTTTGACCAGCAGGGGATTACCCGTGAAACGGTGGTCCCTTTTCAGGTCTTCGACCACGATCGGGGAATTCGCCGCGACGACATGGCTACAGACGGAGAGGTCGCGCGGGCTCGAGCGCTCTTCCGCCAGGTCCTCGGGGAGCCCCGCATGGGCTTTGAAAAACTGGCGCTCGCGGTCGATGAGCGTGACGGCGGCCACCGGGGTTTCGAAGATCCGCGACATTTTCGCGGCGATGCGGTCGAGCACGGGCTCGCGCTCCGGATTCAGCAGCCCGAGCCGGTCGAGCGTGCGGAGTCGTTCCTCCTCGTCTTCCGGCAGGGGCGGGCTTTCGCGGTGTTGCGCCAGCCGGATCGCGAAGCGCGCGCACCAGGAGGACGCATCTGCAAGGGAGTGGAAGACTTCCTCGGCCCCCGCTTCGCGAAGGGTCTTGATGTCTTCTTCCGCATCCTTCCCCGGATCTTGGAGGCAGACGGCGATCCTTTGTTCCGGCAGGGCACCGCGGATCTTCCGGCAGAGATTCAGGGCATGGATCGGCTTGGAGGGCGGGACCACCATGATGCAGGCCAGATCCGGCAGCAGCCCGCCCAGCTCGCGGGCCAGCTCCCCGCCGCTGCGGCGTGCGGGCGCGCAGCCTGCATCGAAGCCCTGCCGCGCCAGCACGTGGGCGAGCATCGCGGCGGCGAGTTCGTCCCGTTCCGCACGGGCGGGAATGCAGTGGACGCGGCACGGCGGCAGCGGCTCTTCATCCTCGTCCGCGGCGGCGTGACGTTCGCCCAGGTCCTCGATGATTTCCGCGGTCGCCTTCGCGATGCGGTCGCGCTGTTCGCCGTCGATCATGCCCTGGCGGTGATCTTCCTCCGCCGCCGCGATCACGGGCAGCAGCACGGTATCGTAGAGTTGTTCCAGAGAGTGGTTCTTGAGGAAGGCATCCACCAGTTCCGTCTCGTCGTGTTCTCCCTGACGGAGCATCCGGTGGTAGCAATCTTCCGCCGGGGTCAGGGCCTCTTCCTCGCCGAGCACCACGCTCAGGAAAGAAAGCTGGGGGATATGCCTGCCCATCACCACCAGACAGACGGTGAAGGGCGTCGCCATCACCAGCCCCGGGGTCCCCCACATCCAGGTCCAAAAGACCGCGGCGATGATCAGCGCCACCGAGGAAACCCCGGTGCTCGAGCCGTAGAGCCAGGGTTCCAGCACGTTGTTGCTGAGCAGTTCCAGGACGACGAAGAGGCCCATCGTCAGGAGCGGCGTCACCCATGTCGGGGAGACGGCGAGGGAGAGCAGGATGGGGAAGGCCGCCGCGATCCAGGGCCCGATGTAGGGGATGAACCGGAGCACCGTGGCCAGGGCACCCCAGAGCACGGCATTCGGCACGCCGATGAAATACAGGCCAATGGCGAGCGGGATGCCGTACGTCACGTTTATCACCAACTGCATCAGCAGGTAGCGGCGGACCCGGGTGCCGGCATCTTCCATGGCACGGGTGGTGGCGCTGATGTGCCCTTGGCCGACCAGCCGGATCACCCTGCCGCGCAGATCCTCCCGCTTGAGGAGCATGAAGGTGGCGAGCAGCAGCACCAGCGCGGCGGTGCCCAAGGGACCGAGCACCGGCGTCGCCATCGATTTGATCATCTGGAAGGGGGTGGAATCCGGGGTCTCCACCACTTTCACGGGTTGGGGATCCTCGTTGCCGGGTCCGGAATCCTGGTCGGCCTCCTCTTCGCCGCTGCCGGGCAGGTCCTTTTTCAGATCCAGGACGGTATCCTTCACCCGGTCGAAAACCCCTCCCGAGGGCGGGCGGAAGGCGTGGAGCTTGGTGCGGATGTTTTCCTTGTACCCGGGGAACTGGTTGGCCAGATCCACCGCCTGGTTGCCCAGCGTCCAGCCGACCGCGAGCGTGCCGCCCAGGATCATCGTCATGGTGGCGAGCACCGCCGCCACGTTTCCGATCCACCGCTCAAGCTTGGTGACGAAAGGCGCGAGAAGGAAGGTGATGAGGGCCGCGAGGGAGAGCGGGATCAGGAAATCCCGGCCGAGATACAGTCCGGCGATGATGGCCGAACTGATGACCACCGTACGGATACCGGAAAGAGCGTCGGCGGAGGAGCGGTGCCTGCGGGCGGGCGGGATCGGTGCCGGACGGGAGGTGGACATGCGGTGGCAAAATGATCCGCAGATTGAGTGCCGCGGCTGTTTTCCTCCCGGTTACGCGGTCGGGTCGCAGTTCTGGATGCAAAGTGCATTCCCGTTGCCGACGCCCGCCGGGCGCTTTGCAATCACCTGCTTCTCAAGGAAAAAACCCGGCATCCCGCATCGCCCCGCGCAATGCTTCCTTGCCGCCGTATTCGATGGGCTCGCCGTGTCCGGGGATGATGCGGTCGAAATCCCAGGCAAGGATTTCCTCAAGCGAACCGCGGAAGGCCGCCCGGTCGCGGATGCACCAGCGGAAAATCCGGCTCATCCCCGGATAGCGGCGGAAGCCCGCGACGTGGCGGTGGAAGAAGCGGTTCCAGCCGCGCTCCGCGGCATCGAAATTGAAGATCAGATCCGCCACGACCAGCGTCCGGGTGGGGATATGGAGGAAGACATGCTCCTCCAGCTTGGGTGCGCCTTGGAGACGCGCCACGCGGATTTCTTCCGCCCATTCCGGGGGCGGCGGCAGGAGGGGATCGACGGGAAAACCCGCGATCCCCGCGAAGCCGGGCGGGCCGAGAAAAGGCAGATCCGGGAAGGCCCGGCGGCCCTCCGCCGCATAGGTATCGTGGAGCAGCATGGCTTCCGCCAGCCAGGCCGGTTCGCCCAATTCCCGGATCGCGCCGAGATCCGCGGCGGTGAAGGGAGCCATGGAATGGATCAGCAGCTTGCCCGAAGCGAGCCGGATCACGGTCACGGTGCGGCCGTGCTCCGTGCCGAGGATGGAAAGGGGATATCCGGCGGTCCAGAGCCCGGGTGCGATCGGCTTCAGCATATTCCATTTTGTAAATGCGCCGGGCCCGGCCGCAAGGCCGGTGCCGGGTCACGAATCGTTTGCTCCCGCGCCTTTCGGTGCGAGGGTAAGGATGTCACCCTGCGGGATGGCGAGTCTGGGAGGCCTCTCCATTCCATCCAAACAGGCGTGGCAAAGGCTAGCCTCGGTTAGGAGAATCCCCCCGGAATGCGTTCCGGGGGGATTATCCGTGGCCGCAATGAGGTTCATTTCGACACGTTCATGACCAGTACGCGGTCGCGCGGAATCCAGTTTTCCGAGAGGCCGTCTTTGAGGACGCACCATTCGTCGGAGAAATAGATCAAGCTCCCGCGCAGTGTCCCCCCGGCCTGGAATCCGGAGCCACCCCCTTTCCCGGAGACTGGAACGCTCCGCGCGGATCGCGGGTCGAGGGTGATGATGCATTCCTGTCCGTAGGGGTAGGAAAGCTTGGTGCCCGGCGCATTGCCGGCAGGCGTCTGGGCCCGGACCTGGATGTAGGAGGTCCCGGCCATGACAGCGGCGAGGATAAGCAAGGCGGCATTCGTTTTCATCGGTTTACGGAATGAATTCCACCTGCTCTTCCCAACAGGAAGCGGGCCAGCCTTGGCTCAGAGACGCCCGTAGGTCACTTTGGTTCCGGAAGATCCGCCGCGGCGCGCGCGGGCACCGCGCAGGAGATCCAAGTGCCTCTCCAGCCGTGGAAGAAGTACGGTCCGGATCTCCCGCTTGATTTCATCCGTCACCTCGGGGTCGGAAAGCGCGCAGTGATAGTCGTCGATCCCGGAGAGTTCCCCGGCTTCCAGGGCCAGAAGTGCGGGCGTGCCGCCGAGAACTTTCGCGACGCCTTCCACGGTACGGGCGAAGTGGCCCCATAGGCCGGACCGGTTGTCCGGCTGCATGCCCAGGTCGTCGATTTGCGCGTGCAGCCGCCGCACGCTGTCCTCGTGATCCGCACGGATCGATTCGAGCAGTTCCTGTTCGGGCTTGCCGCGGAATTTCCCCAGCGCCTGGGAATAGGTTTCCACGGCGGAAAGCTCGCCCCGCAGGAGGCTATTGGAGATGCCGATGCATTGGTCGAATGTGGCGGTCATACCTTTCGCGGTTGTTCTCCCTGCCTATCACAGTTTCCGGGCCGGATTCGCCGGATGAGGCAATATTTGATGATCAGCGGATTATGATTATACGTCTGATCCGCCGTGCTGGGCGTTGTTGCAAATTCCGGACATCCCCGCGGCGAAGGGGGGCGGTTTGCACGGTCGCCGCGCGCGTGTGCCCCGCAGCCGGCAAGTTCAAGGGCGGGGAGTTCCACGTAGGGATTGTTAGAATGCGGCACCTTGACCGGCGGGGGGCGCGATTTACGGTGGAGCATGGGTTATTGCGTCGCGGAGGGGTATGCAGAGCTGGGGATGTGGCCGGAGGCTTTGGAAGAGCTGGGGCAGCTGGCGGCGGAATACCGTGCGCTCCCGCCCGTGCTGCGCCTGGAGCTCAGGGGCTGCGTGGCCACCGGGGCTTGGGAGAGGGGCCGCCTCGCCGCGCGCCAGTTGCGCAGCCTGGGCGTGATTGAAAAGATGATGGCGGCGGGTTTTTACGCCACCCTGGGCCGGGAGCTCTTGAAAAGAAACCGGCCCGATGAAGCCAAGGAAGTGCTGCGCGAGGCGATCGACACCTGGCCCTCGTGCCGGGACGTGGTGCTCCGCGATCCTTCTCTGGTAGCGGCCATGCTATGATCCCGCCGGGATTGCACCCTGCGCAGACATCGCATGCAGCCTGCACGTCCGGAACCGGGACGGCTGCAACGAAGCCTTGATTCCGGGGGAGAAGGAAGCGCGGCACGGGACATGCGAAAGGCTTGGGGAAACAGGGCCATGGCCCCCAACCCGAACCGAATCATGATCACCAATCTCGAACAACTCTACTTCGACCAGCTCCGGGACCTTCACAGCGCGGAAAAGCAACTTCTGGCCGCATTGCCCGAAATGTCCGCGAACGCCACCAGCACCGAACTGCGGGAAGCCTTCGACCATCACCTCGGCGAAACGCGCGACCAGCAACGCCGGCTGGGCGAAATCTTCGGCCGCCACGGGATCGATCCGGAAGGCGAAGATTGCGACGCGATGCGCGGCCTCATCAAGGAAGCCGGCAAGCATGTGACCAGCACGAGCCCCGGCAGCGTCCGCGACGCCGTGCTGATCGCCTCCGCGAACCGGGTGGAGCATTACGAAATCGCCGCGTACGGCGTGGCGCGGGCTTTTGCCGATTGCCTCGGGTACCATGAGGACGTGAAAGCCCTGGATGCTTCCCTGGAAGAAGAAAGCAAGGCGGACGAGACGATCACCCGCATTGCGACCGGCGGGCTTTTCCGCAGCGGGGTGAACGAGGCCGCCATGCGCTAGGGCCGACAACCCCCGGGGACCGCATGCATGAGCCTGGAGGCGGACATCCTCTCGCGAGCGCTCGCCGCTCTCCTTCTCTCCGGCCTGCTGGGCTGGGAGCGGGAGGCGGCGGGTAAGCCCGCGGGCGTGAGAACCCACATGCTGGTGGGCTTGGGAGCCTGCCTTTTCGTGGTCCTGGGAGAGCTTTTCGTGCAGCGTTTCAGCTCCAGGCCGGAGATGATGCGCTTCGACCCCTTGCGCGTCATCGAGGCGGTGGTGACGGGGGTGAGCTTTCTGGGCGCGGGGATGATCTTCGTCTCGCGGGCCGAAGACTCGGTGAAGGGACTTACCACGGCGGCGTCCATCCTGGCGACGGCGGCGGTCGGCATGATGGTGGGCCTGAAATTCCACCTACTCGCCTGCGGGCTCACCGCGATGATATGGGCGGTGCTGCATCTCCCCGGCTGGTTGGAAAAACTGCGGCAGCGGCACGATCGCCCGCGCTCCCCCGGCCCGTGATGAACTTCAGCCACCGCCGCAGTGTCGGAGAGTCCGCCCGGGAATACGGCCGCGGGATTGCCGGCGGGCTCATGTTCTCGCTGCCACTGCTTTACACCATGGAGGTGTGGTGGGCGGGCTTCATCCTCCAGCCTGGCCGGATCCTGCTCTACATGGCGTGCACCTTCCTGCTGCTGCTTCTCTACAATCGTTTCGCCGGGTTGCGGCGGGATGCTTCCGCGGGCGAGGTGGCGATCGATTCGGTGGAGGAAATGGGCATCGGGCTGGTGCTTGCGGCGGTGGTGCTGGTGCTCGCGGGCCGCATCCGGGAAACCATGGAGCTTTCGGAGATCGCCGGGAAAATCGCGATGGAAGGGATGACCGTGGCGATCGGGGTCTCGGTGGGCACGGCTCAGCTGGGTGCGGGCGGCGAGGAGGATGAAGGGGTGTCCGGCGAGGAAGACGAACCCGCGGGCTATCTGCCGCAGGCGGCGGTCGCATTGTGCGGTGCGGTCCTTTTCGCCGCGAACGTGGCACCCACGGAGGAGATCGCCGTGATCGCGATGGAGAGTCCCCCCGGCATGCTCCTTTTGCTGGCGCTCGGTTCGCTTCTGCTCGGCGGAGCGGTCCTGCATTTCGCGGGGATCCACGGGGCGGAGCGACATCTCGTGCGGGAGAGCACCCCTTTTCATCTCCGCAGCGCGGTGACCACCTACGCCGTCGCGCTCGCGGCGGGAGCGGGGTGCTTGTACTTTTTCGGCCGCTTCGATGGCGAGCCATGGCGGATGATGCTGGCTCAGACGGTGGTGCTCGGTCTGCCCGCCGTCCTCGGTGCCTCGGCCGGCCGGCTGCTTCTGCAAATGCGCTCCCCGGGGTCTTGAACGCCATGAAAGAAGAAACGGACAAGAAGTCGCAGCCCGGAGGAAAGAACGCCCTGGAGTGGATCGTCTTCGCGCTGGCATCCGTGCTGGTGCTGGCGGTCGGGGGCATATTGGCCTACGAGGCGGCGGTGTGGGAGGACCAGCCGGCGCGTCTGGAAATCGAGACCGGCGAGCCGGTGACGGAAGGCGGCCACCTTTACCTCCCGGTCACGGTGAACAACCGGGGAGGCACCCTGGCGGTCAACGTGAACGTGCGGGTGACGGCCCGCGGCACGGAGGGCGAGCGTAGCGTCGACCTGCGGTTCGATTTCATCCCCCGGGGAGCAAGCCGGGAGGGGCGTGCCGCCTTCCCGCCGGATCAGGATCCCGCGGGGCTAGAAGCCCGATTGGCCGGCTACGAATTGCCATGAGAACGCCCCCTACCGGGTGAAGCGGAAGGCCGCGGCATAGGGGTGGGTCTTGCCCTGCAGGTCGGCGCGGATGATTTCCGCAGCCAGCACGCTGTAGGTGATTCCGTTTCCGCCGAAGCCCAGCGCGAAATAGCACAGGGGATGGCGGCGGTAGCTGCCGATGTAGGCCAGCCCGTCCTCCGTCTCGCCGAAGGTTCCGGCCCATGCGTATGCGGTCTCCATCCCGGCGGCGGGAAAGAGGCCGCGGAAGTGCTTTTCCAGCAGCCGGGTTTTCCGCGGGATCAGGCGGTCCCGCGCGCGGGCGTTCCGGAAAGGGATATCCTCCCCGCCCATGATCGCGCGCCCGTCGCTGTCGCCGCGCAGGTAGAAATAGGGCCGGGCGGTCTCCCAGATCAGGCAGCGGTGCCACCACCCGGGCACCGCGGCCATCGGCTCCGTGGCGAGAGCGAAGGTGCTGCGGAGATTCACGAAACGGGCGGTATCGAAGAGCATCGCGGTCTCGAATCCCGTCGCCACCACCACCCGCCGGGCACGGACCCTGAAATCCCGGGATGTGCGGAGGATGAGGCCTTCCGGCCCCGTTTCCAGCGACTCGACGGCGGTGCGGTCGAAAACCCGGCCGCCGCGACCCCGGACCGCAGCCAGCAGGCCGTGGGCGAGGCGGTAGGCGTCCACTTCCGCCGCTTGCCGGGAACACAGGGCGGCCTCGCGCTCGAAAGGGAAGTGCTCCCGGATGTCGGCGGGGCCCCAGAAATCCACCTCGATGCCCGCACGCTTCCTGGCCGCCGCCTCCTCCCGGAGCGCGGCCGCGTCGCGCTTGCGGCTGGCCAGATAGACGCTCTCCTTGCGCGTGAAGCGGCAATCGTCCAGCCCCAGGCCGGTGATCCGGGCCTCCAGCAGGTCGATGCTTTCATGGCAGGCCCGGTAGGCGGTGCAAGCGTGTTCCGCGCCGTGGCGGGCGATCAGATCGACCAGATGAACGTCGATTTCATATTGCAGCAAGGCCGTGCTGGCACTGGTGCTGCCCGTACCTGCATCGCGGGCATCGAGTACGATCACATCGTGCCCGTCGGCGCTCAGGGCCTCCGCGACCAAAGCACCGGTAATGCCCGCGCCGAGCACCGCGATGTCGCAACCTGCATCTGCATCCAGAGGGGGATAATTTTCCAGGATACCGCTTTTCATCCTCCAATACGGATGATCGGAGGTCAGGGAAGTCGGGGCGGCTGCTTCGGAGAGGGACCGCATAAACAAGATCAAGGATGATTGCCGTGCCGCGGGGGATGGGGGCGGGTATGACTTTCGCCGCCGGGCCGCTCCGAATCCACCACCACGTCGATGCAGTGGCCGCCGTCGCCCGGCCGCTCCTCCAAATGGCAGTGGATGCCCTTGCGACGCAGTTCGGTCACTTCGGCGGCCGCTTGTTCATGGGCCGCCAGCGTTTCAGGCGCCGGGATGGATTTCTCTTTCATGGCGACGATCTCCGTAGGCGGAAGAGCAAAGCTCATTCCATCCGCCGATACTGCAAGGAGAAGGATGGATTATCAGGCTGCTTTGCAAAACGCGGCCGGGCAGCCGCCCGCTTCCATGCAAATCGCACTCCACGGCATGGGGGAAAGGCCGTGCAGCGGCTTTTTCCGCGGGGCACGGGCGCTGCTAGAAGGCCGCCCATCCCATATGCCCCCGCAAACCTCCCTGTCCGAACTTTCCAGCCGCCCCGGCTTCGGGGCCATTCCGAGCGACGAAGGAACCCTCTTCCGGGTCTGGGCACCTCATGCGGAGCGCGTGAGCGTGACCGGCAGCTTCAACGGCTGGGCCCGGCCCGGACTGGAGATGGAGCGCGAGGAGGGCGGGAACTGGTGCGCCTTTGCCTCCGATGCGAAGGAGGGAGACCACTACAAGTTCGTGCTCGTGAACGGGGACCAGACCCTCGTGAAAGCGGATCCCCGGGCGCGGCTGGTGGATGCGGAAACAGGCAACGGCGTGATCTATCGCGACCGCTTCGACTGGGGCCGGCAAGAATGGACGCCGCCGCCCCTGAACGAGATGGTCGTCTACGAGCTCCACGTCGGGACATTCGGCGGCTCGAAGGAAGGCCGCGCCGGAACTTTCGGCAGTGTCATGCGGCGCCTGCCCTACCTGCGGGATCTGGGCGTCAATGCGATCGAATTGATGCCGCCGACGGAATATCCCGGCGAAACGTCCTGGGGCTACAATCCCTCCCATCCCTTCGCGGTGGAGGCGAGCTACGGCGGGCCGGACGGCTTGAAGGCGCTGATCCGGGAGGCGCACGCGCACGGCATCGCGGTGTTGCTGGACGTGGTGTACAATCATTTCGGCCCGGACGACCTGGATCTCTGGCGCTTCGACGGCTGGCAGGAAAACGATCTCGGCGGGATTTACTTTTACAACGACTGGCGCGCCGAGACGCCCTGGGGGCATACCCGCCCCGATTACGGCCGGGAGGAAGTACGCCAGTATTTGCGGGACAACGCGTTGATGTGGATAGAGGAATTCCGCGCCGACGGCTTGCGTCTGGATGCGGTGAGCTACATCCGGCGCTCGAAGGGCAACGACCATCACGAATCCGTGGACCTCCCCGAGGGCTGGCAGGTGCTCCAGTGGATCAACAAGGATATGAAACTCCACTCCCACCGGACGGTTTCGGTGGCGGAGGATCTGGGGAGCAACACGGCCCTGACCGCCTGGGTGGAGGAAGGGGGCGCGGGGTTCGACACGCAATGGGACGCCGGCTTCGCGGCTCCGGTGCGGGCGGTGCTGGAGCATGCGGAGGATGACGCCCGCGATCCGGGAGCGATGGCCGCGGCGATTCTCCCGCCTTTCGCCGGAGATGTCTTCCGCCGCGTGATCTACACCGAGTCCCACGACGAAGTGGCGAACGGCAAGCAGCGGCTGGTGTCCGAAATCGACCCCGGCAACCCTGCCAGCGTCTGGGCGCGGCGGCGTAGCCTGCAGGCGGCGGGCGTGGTGTTGAGTTCGCCGGGGGTGCCGATGATTTTCCAAGGGCAGGAATTCCTGGAAGACGGCTGGTTCGACGATGACGACGCGCTGGATTGGGAGAAAGCCCGGCGTTTCCGGGGGATCCGCCTGGCCTGCCGGGACCTGATCCGCCTGCGCCGGAATCTGGACGGGCTCACCAAGGGCCTGACCGGCCAGCATGCGGATGTCTTCCATCGGGATCATGAAAACAAGGTGCTGGCTTGGAACCGCTGGGCCGAGGGCGGCCCGCGGGATAGCACCGTGGTCGTTTTGAACCTGTCCCATCGGGCCCATGATTTCTATGAACTCACGCTCCCGGCGGAGGGGGAGTGGAAGGTGCGCTTCAACGCGGATTGGTCCGG
>CBFGVD010000068.1:0-10706 GCA_965651965.1 uncultured Verrucomicrobiaceae bacterium
TTTATAATTATCATTATTCTTTCGAGTATCTGTCTCTCTCCTTACGAGTCCATCGGTGATTCTTCATAATCTAGAGAAGGGTGCGGAGGGTCGTCGCGGACGAAGAAGGCTACTACGAGGCGCAATTCGAGCGGACGGAGGAGAGCCACGACGGCCTGCTCTGGCTGGAAGCGGAAGCGCGCGCCGGGATCGATGGCAACGGCGTGCGCGCCACCCACGACGTGCTGGTGCCCTCGCGCCACGCCGCCTTCGGCATCATCAGCGACCTCGACGACACCGTGGTGCACACCGGGATCACCAGCCTGCTGTTAGCCGCGAAGCTGACCTTCCTGGAGAACGCGAAGACCCGCAAACCGCTCGACGGCGTCGCGAAGCTCTACGAGGCCCTGCAGCAGGGCAAGGCCGAGCGGCGGATCAATCCCCTCTTCTACATCTCCAGCTCCCCATGGAACCTGTACGACCTGCTGGTGGATTTCCTTCGCCTGAACGAGATCCCGCCCGGTCCCCTGCTGCTCCGGGATCTCGGGCTGGATGCGACGAAATTCATCAAGGAGAAGGGCCATGGCCACAAGCAGCGGAAGGCGCAGGCACTGCTGGAGTCCTATCCCGAGCTGCCCTTCGTGCTGGTCGGGGACTCGGGCCAGGACGACCCCGCGATCTATGCGGATCTCGCGGCGGAGCACCCGGAACGCATCCTCGCCATCTACATCCGCGACGTGGATCCGGACCGCGAAACGATCTTCGACCAAAGCGCCGACCGTGCCCGGGACCGCGCGGATGCGCTCGGCGTGCCGATGATCCTCGCGAAGGACAGCCTGATGATCACCGAGCATGCGCAGCGCATCGGGCTCATCCCGCCCTCCGCCCTCACCGATGTCATCGAGGAAATTGACAAGGACCGGGAGCGCCCCGAAACCGGGGAGCAGGCGGTGAAGGATGCGGTGGCCTCCCTGGGGCCGGAGGCATAGGCGGCGGTACGATTCCCGCGAAAAAGAAAGAACGCGGTCAGCGGGGGACGACCGCGTTCCTTGGTTTCGGGGACTCTTCACTCATTCCGCCAGCAGGCCGGCGGCCGCTTCGGGAATGTCGAAGGTGGTGGCACCTACTCCGGTGAATGCAACCTTCGTGGTGCGCATCACATCGCGGTCCTCGCCATTGAAATTCATGCGGCCGGTCAGCGTGAGTTCATAGCCGGTCAAGACTCCGTCCGCGACGGTGAAGGTGACCGAGCCGCTGGCACCCTTGACCTCCGGCGGAGTGCCCCCACCGCCGCCGCGACGTCCGAAGCCGCGGAAGGACATCAGATCCTTCGCGGCCGCTTCATCGAGCGTGCCGCGATAGCTACCGTTTTCCGGCTTCAGGTCCTTGGCCTTGGAGACGAGATCCTTCGCATCGATGGCCGGTTCGCGGAGGTTTTGCACCATCCGCCCGATCCATCGGCCGGGGCCCTGTTCTTCGCCATCGGGATCCGGGATGATCCAGCCGCCATCGCGCTGCATCGCCGCCTTGCCCTTGCGGGAGAGCACCTGGAATTCCTGATCGCGGCCGGGCATGGTGATGAGGAGATAACCGCCGCTACCCTTCTTGCCGGAAGTGGTGCGGTCGCCGAAATTGCCGCCGAAGGAAGTTGTCTGGCTCCACGTGTAGCTGGTGGCGGTGGCCAGTTTCTCCGCCGCGGCGGTGAGGTCGGCGGCCGGATTCACGGCGGGCGTTTGCTCCGGTGCGGCGGGCGGATCGGCCGGCGTCACCGGGGTTTCCTGGGCGGTGGCGGTTGCGAGGAGGGCGAAGGAGAGGGGAAGGAGTCGAAAGGTTATCGGTTTCATAGCGGGTTTGAAGATGCAACGGGATAAAACCTCCGCACCCGGAAAGAGTTGCAGGGTGTTTTGTCATCGGAGGCGGTAGGCTGCCGGGTGCGGTTTCCCTGCATTACTATCCTATCTATCCGTAGAAGGCCCGGCTCGATCTCCAATCGAGGAGCCCGGGTGCTCCAAGACGAATACGGCGCTTGCAACTCGAAGCTCCGTGTCGATTTCTCCTGCGAGAGAGCGAGGGCATCCCGATACGCTCAACCCGAGAAACACCATGAACGGTCCCGCGTCCGCCAGCCTGGCTCAGGCAGTGTCCATTTCCCGAATGCAGCAGCTCATGACACCGTCTCCGGTGCCGTCGATCTCGACGGAACTGCTGGCGACCGCCGATGGCGAATTGAACCGCGAGTTGAAGGCCTTCCTTTTCGATCCTCCGACCGATTCCGATCTCCTCAAGGGCAAGCGCATCGCGATCTGCTGCACCAACGGCGTCGAGGAAGTGGAGATCCTGGGTGCGCAGCGCTGGCTAACCGAACACGGGGCCACGGTGCACGTGGTGTCGCCGCGGATCGGGGAATTTCATCCCACGCTGGGGCTGCGCTTCCCGCCGATCGCCGGGACTCACGTGCTGGCGATCCGGCTGATGGAGAATGCCGGCTGGATCAAGATCGACCGCTATTCGGACGAGGCGCGGGCGGAGGATTACGATGCGGTGATCCTGCCGGGCGGCTGTTGGAATCCGGATGCGCTCCGGATGGATGAGCCGACCCGGGCCCTCGTCCGTGACATGCACGGCGCGGGCAAGCCGACCTGTGCGATCTGCCATGGCCAGTGGGTGATGGTCAGCGCCGGCATCCTCAAGGGCAAGCGGGCGACCGCGGTCTGGAACATCCACGTCGATTTGGAGAACGCCGGCGCCATCGTGTCCGACGAGCCTTGCGTGGTGGATGGCAACTTGATCACCGCGCGCTTTCCCTACGACCTGCCGCGCATGGTCCATGCGCTCGTGAAGCAACTGCTGGCCGCGCGCTGAGAGGCGCTCGGGTCACGGACCCTCCGCGGCGGCGGCGGGTTTGTTTTCGTCGCCGACCGCGTCCTCCATCAGCGTCGCGACCCCGCGCGGGTCTTCCTGTTGGGCGACGTGACCGCCGGGAAAGGTGCGGATCGTCCAGCCGCGTGAAACGGCGCGTTGCCAGCTCTTGTCGGTCTTGGCGCGCTCCTCGGCCGACTTGTCCTTCGGCACGAAGGCGACGTAGGTCACGGGCAGCGCCTTGGCGGCGGGGTTCTTGTAGGACACCGGTTGGTTGAAGCACTTGATGGACTGCTTCACGTTGTGTGGTGGCTTGGTATCGGGCTTCACCCAGGACACCTGCATGAAGCCGTCCGCGAAGCGCGAGGGATCCTGCGGGCCCTTGCTGCCAAAGAGATCCCAGAGCGACATGCCGTCATCGGGCACGGCGGCATCGAGGAAGATGACGTGGCGGATGCGATCCGGCACACGGTCCATGACGCCGGTAATGACCATGCCGCCGTAGCTGTGGCCGGTGAGCACGATGTCGTCCAGATCCTCGAAGAGGATGAGGTTGACCACGTCGTTGATGTGGGTCTGGAGATCGATGTCGGGGCTGTTGAGATGCATGCGCTCGCCGAGGCCCGTGAGCGTGGCGCGATGGACCTCGTGGCCGTCGTCGGAAAGGAACTTGCCGGTCTTCTTCCATTCCCAGCCACCCGCGGTGGCACCGTGGACGATGACATAGGTGAATTTCTGCTTCGCGTCATCCGCACGGGCGGAGCCGGCGAGGCCAAGCACGAGAAGGGCGAGATAAAGGAGTCGGGTTTTCATCAGGTCGAGCGGGCCTTCCGCTCGGCGTGATAACAGAAAAAGGAGTCGTCAGGAGAGGAAAAACGCGGACCGGCCCACGGCGCCGCATTCAAGGGCTTTCCTTGTCCGGCACCACCGTCACGATATCTTCCGCGACCTTTTTGGCCGACCCGCCTTCGACGTCGATGGCGACCATCATGGATCCACTGAAGCGGGGTGCGCCTGCTTCCCCTGAATGGGATCCGGACACAACGAGCGAAAGGCGGTTGCCCTGCCACTCGGAAGGCACGGAGTGGTAGCTGTCCCACACGGTCTTTCCCCCGTCACCGGGTTTGGGCAGTTTGAGGTGCTTCCAGCCCTCCTTGGTACGGACGAAGGCGTGGGCGTCGAAAAGCCGGCTGTTGCCGACGGCGAAGGCCACGCCGTCCCCGGCCGCGTTCCACAACACGCTGCCCTCCTTGGCCCGGCCCTCCTTCACCTCGTCTTCCACCGCCAGGGTGAGGAAGACTTTTCCCGAGACGCCTTCAAGCCGGACCGTATCCGCCTTCTCGGGATGGCGCTCGACGAGCACCACCAGATCGCCCTTGGGCGAGGGGTAACGGATAAGCGGGGCTGGCTCCGCCGCGAAAGCAGGGCTCAGGAGAGGAAGGCTGCAGCAGAAGAGGGTAAGGAAGGAGCGCATTGTCCAATATGGCACGGGTGTGCGACGATTCAACAAGCCGTTCCCCTCCGGATTGCGGATTGCCGTATGCAGGGCATGACCGCTCGTTTTGCACCGCCCCCGCCAGCCCCGCCGCCGGGAAGCCCTTGAGAACGCGGGACCGCCCCGTGGCACACGGGATGCGGGAGAGGTTCGCATGAAGGAAACCGTTCTCATCACCGGGTGCTCCAGCGGCATCGGCCTGCACCTCGCCCGCGAGTTTGCAAAACATGGCCACCCGCTGGTGCTGGTCGCCCCGGACGCCGCGGAGCTACGCAACGTTGCGACGGTCCTGGAATCGGAGTTCAACGTGAGCGCGCTCGCCGTCGCGAAGAACCTCGAAGAGGAGGACGCCGCCGAAGACATCTTCTACCGGCTCGAACGGGAGGGCATCACGGTGGACATCCTGGCCAACAACGCGGGCCACGGGTTCCGGGGCAAATTCCTGGATATCCCGATCGAGAAGGACCTTTCCATGCTGCGCTTGAACATCGAGGCCGTGCTCCGGCTTACGAAATTGTTTCTGCCGCCGATGATCGCGCGGGGCTCGGGCAGGATCCTCAACACCGCCTCGGTCGCCGGTTTCGAGCCCGGACCGATGCTCAACGTCTATCACTCGACCAAGGCCTTCGTGCTGTCGTTCAGCGAAGCGCTTGCGGTCGAACTGGAGGGAACCGGCGTCACCGTCACCGCGCTATGCCCGGGCCCGACCGACACCGACTTCTTCCCCAAAGCGGACATGGAGGGAGTGGTCGCATTCCAGAAGGGAAACCTGATGGCTCCGCAGGACGTCGCGGAGGCGGCCTACAAGGGAGCGATGGATGGCGAACTGCTGGTGATTCCGGGTGTCGGGAACAAGATCCTCACCGGTGCCCGCCGCATCCTCACCGAGCATGCCCAGGCGAAGCTCAACGAGAAGATGTACGAGGAAGTCCCGCCCGAAAAGAGGACGCGCGAACGCGGGGACAAGGAGTACGAAGCCAATGCATGAACGCGGGAAGGCGCTCAACCGGCGTGCCCCCTCGTCCGCGGCGATTCATCGCTTGCCGAGAGCGGTCCGGAACTTCTCCGGGAAGCGCTCGTCGATGAGGATGTCCTCCAGTTGCTCCGGGCGTGCGAGGACGGCCGCTCCCACCAGATGACGGGCTTCGTCCTCCCGGCCCCGCTTGCACGCTTCCGCGGCAACCGCTTGGAGGGCGCGTGCCGCTTCCGAGCGGTCGGCCTCGTTGCCGGTGCGGAGGCCCTTCGCCAGCGACAGCGCGAGCTGCCATTTCCCCAGGGAAGTGGCGGCACGCAGCAGCACCCGCCGCGCCGCGGAGGCTTCCCGCAGGTCGGCGGACAAACTCCCGATGACGGCGATGGCTTCCGGAAACATACCCAGATCGACAAAGTCGGCCGCTTGTTGGATGGAGGCCTTGGCGGGCTGATAGGGGGCTTTTGGATCCATAAGGATTCGCTAAGACCGGACCGGGGATATGCAAGGCTCAACCCGCGCTTTCACCCTTTCTTTTTATAGCAGCACGTTTCGCCGGGGCTTGCTTTCCCGCCGGGGAAATCTCGATCCACACCGGGGCGTGGTCGCTCGTCTTTTCCCAGCCGCGGACCTCGCGGTCCACACCGCATGCCTTCAGCCGCTCCGCCAAGCCCGGACTCAGAAGGAAGTGGTCGATGCGTAGTCCCGCATTCCGCAGGAAGGCATTCCGAAAATAGTCCCAGAAGGTGTAGATGCGCTCGTCGGGATGCAGGGCCCGGACCGCGTCCGTCCACCCTTGCGCCACCAGCTTGCGGAAGGCGCTCCGGACCTCGGGTCTGAACAAGGCATCCTCCTCCCATCCCTTCGGGTTGTAGACGTCCAGTTCCGTCGGGATCACGTTGAAGTCGCCGGCGAGGACCACCGGTGTGCCCTTCTCGAGCAGCTTCGCGGCGTGGCGCGTGAGCCGGCTGAACCACCGCAGCTTGTAGTCGAGCTTCGGTCCCGGCGCCGGATTTCCATTGGGCAGATAGAGGCATCCCACGATGATCCCGTCGATGTCCGCCTCGATGTAGCGGCTGTGAAGGTCATCCGGATCCCCGGGCAGACCCCGGGCGGTTTCCAAGGGCTCCCCGCCGCGGCGCAGGATGGCCACGCCGTTCCAGCTCTTCTGACCGTGCCAGATCGCCCCGTAGCCTGCTTCCTGGATGGCCTGGAGCGGGAACTTCTCCTCCGGCGCTTTGAGTTCCTGCAGGCAGACGAGGTTCGGGCGCGTTTCGTCGAGCCAGCGCAGGAGCACTGGCAAGCGCCCGTTCACACCGTTGACGTTGTAGGTCGCGATTTTCACTTCTGCTCCCGATCGGGGTCCCCGAGAGCCCTGAAGTCATCCCTCCAGTCCTGCCCGAATCTGGCGCGGTAGTCGCCCGGGTGCAGTGCCCCGTGGTCCCTTACAAACCGTTCCGCCCGATCCCCAGGGATGCGGAGCGAAGAGCCTTCGTCGTCAGAGAAATCGACGATGCCGGCGCCGTCCTCCCGCTGCCGCCATTTGCGGAGATGTTCCGTGATCGTCAGGTCGTCGTTTGCGGGGGGAGCGGCGGGCGCTTCCAGTTTCTGCTGATCCGAGATTTCAGGTGCGCTCATGGCATCAGTCGGTTCGGGATCCAAACCTGCGCTCCAGCTCGCGGGTCATCTTTTCCCGCGACTCGGAAGGTGCGATCGAGGCCGCGATTTCATCGAGCGCATCGATCACCGCGGAATGGCTGGTGCCCGGATGATCCCTCACATATTGATCGATGAAATGCCGCCGCTCGTGGTCCTCCGAGAGCGCGACGGTGCGCCGGTCCTGTGGTGTGTTCCCTTTGGTATCGCTCATGGTCGTGTGTTGCTGTTGGTGAAATCCTGCGGGGCCGTGCTTCTTCAGATGGGCTTCGGCGCGCTCAAGCGGGCGCGCAATCCCCACGATGCAATGGTCACAGCCACGTCCGCTCCCTTTGCATATGGCATTCCACCGCGCGGATGAGGTCATTCCGTCATTCCCCGCTCCGGAGGCTTTGCATCCGTCCCGGTCGCCTCTGCACATTGCACCTGCCGGGAAGGAGACGGCATCAGGTTCCCCATGAAACGCGCAGTGGCACTCGGGACCGGTCGGGCCGTGCCCTCGGCAGAAAAATCAACCGCTCGAGCGGCATCGATATGAATTGCGACGAGAAAGACATGCCGGCGAGCCCGCGCCCGGCGGTCGAATATGCGGAGTAAATTTACAGGGATGCGGAGCGCATCGCATTCCCCCCGCCTATGTTATGCCATGAACCGGGTCCAGACCGGCTCATGAATCGACGAGTCCCCATACGGGAACTCCAAACCCCAACCCCAGCAGCATGATGAAATCCAAACTCAAAACCCTCCTGATCGCCGCATTCGCCATCGGCCTCGCCGGCTCCGTCTCCGCCGAGCCTCCGGGCAAGGGCGGCGTCTTGAAGCCGGGATCCTACAAGCAGGCCTCCACCCAGGAGGAAATCCAGAGCCTCAAGAAAGGCCAGCACTACGCCGTGGTCTGCATGGAGTGCAAATCGATCAACGTGAAGGAAGTCGCCGACGATAGCGAAGCGGAGGCGCTTTGCCACGACGGGGGTTCCCTCCATTGCGATTCGTGCAAGAAGAAGTTCACCATCAAACACTCCGGCCCTCCGGGCAAGGGATCGACCTCGAAAAAGGTGACCTACGTAAACGAGGACGGCAAAGAGTGCATGTTCCTCGTGGCGCTGAACCATTGAGCCGGCCAACTGCCTGTCATAGCCACGCCCGCGATGGAGCTCTCCATCCGCGGGCTTTTCGCGTACCGCGGGAAACCGCGTACAAGAAAAAGGGCACCGCGGATCGAACCACGGCACCCGTTCCGGATCGGATCGTCAGCGTGCCTTGCTGGGCATCGCGGAATCCGCCATGGGGGTTTCTTTACCCGGAGGCCCCATCTGGTGGGTGTTGCCGTCCCCCATGTCAGCGCAGGAGCTGGCAAGCAGCCCGATCAGGGCCAGACCCAGGACTCCGAGCAGGGCGGTGAGTTGGTTTTTCATCTTCTCGTTGTTTGGTTCATCCCGGAAAGGAAGCAGCAGTCGAATATCTCGCGCCGGCCTCTCCGGTACTATCCATGATAGCGGATGGAACATAGTCGGGCTCCGCATGGATTCAAATATCCTGCGCATTTTCCCGGGCCATCGTTTCCCGGCTCTCCGCGACTGTCCGGAAAGGCGAGCGAATGTGGTCCGCTTTCAGGGATTCCCGGAATCTAGGGCAGGCTTCCGCAGGAGCGCCGCCATCGCCCCGGTCATCCCTTCATGAAATGTGCATTGAAATTCCTGTCCGCCCTCCCGCCGATCTTCCCGGGGTCGGCCCTGAACCGGTCGAGCCGATGAATTTTCCCCTGTCAGGTTTGCCGGGAATCGGGAATAGGAGTCGAATGAGCCGTTGCCCCGAGCTTGATCCCGATCCCGAGGGAGACGACGCGTCCCTGGGCGGTCTGATCGAGCAACTGCGGCCCGCGCTCCGGGGCTACGTCCTGTCGCTCCTGCCGGACCGGGACGCCTGCGAGGACGTGGTCCAGGAAACCTGCCTGTTTCTCTGGGACCGGCGCGGTGAATTCCAATCCGGCAGCAACTTCAAGGCGTGGGCCTTCAAGGCCGCCTGGTTCAAGGTCCTGACCCACCGGCGGGAAATGCAGCGGCGCAAGCTGGTCAGCTTCTCGGAAGACGTCCTCGAACGGATTTCGAGGGCCGCCGAGAACTTCGCCGAGGAGGCCGACCACCGGCTCGTGGCGCTGCGGGACTGCGTGGCCGACCTGCCTGCCGAGGGCAAGCGGCTCCTGCAACTGAAGTACCTCGACCGCGTGTCCCTGACGGCCCATGCCAAGGACCTCGGCGTGAAGCCCAATCAGATCCAGAAGAGCCTCTCGCGGATCCGGATCGCCCTTCGCCACTGTATCGAAACCCGCCTCTCTTCACGCCATGAGTAGCCGTCCGCCGCATCCCAAACTCAGGAGTTTGATAGACCGCCTCCATGATGGTCCGCCGCTATCGAAGCAGGAGGTGGCTCAACTTGAGGAGTTTCTCGAGGATGACGAGGCACTCGCCTATTACCTCGCGGTCAGCCAGCAGGAAGCCCTGCTGCCGCTGGTGATCCCGCCCTTCGATGCCACGGTGGCGGAGCGTCCCCGCATCGTGCGGTTTCCCCGCGTGGTCCGGATCGTGGCACCCTTGGCCGCGGCCTGCCTCGTCTTCGCGCTCGGGCTGGGCCTGGGACGCCGCTTGGAGCGGGTCCCGGCGGAGGAAACGGCCGTCACCGCTCCGTCGCTCACCTCCCCTGCCCGGATCACCGGGATGGTCGGCGTCGAGTGGACCGATGAGAGCATCCCTCACCGGATCGATCTCGATGCCTCGTCCAACCCGATCTCGATCAAGTCCGGGCTGGTGGAGCTGACCTACGCCAGCGGGGTCTGCGTGACCCTTGAGGGACCGGCGGTGTATGAAGTCGCCGGCCACGAGGCGGGGCGGCTCGGTAAGGGCAAG
Organism: uncultured Verrucomicrobiaceae bacterium; assembly: GCA_965651965.1. GTDB lineage: Bacteria > Verrucomicrobiota > Verrucomicrobiia > Verrucomicrobiales > Akkermansiaceae > Haloferula. Next base: position 9,863 of record CBFGVD010000068.1, read on the forward strand.
CTCTACACCACGGTGCCGAAGGGCGCGGAGGGCTTCATGATCCACTACTCGGGCGGTACCGTGGAGGATCTCGGCACGGAGTTCGCCATGGACGCGCTTCCCGACGGCCGCACGGAAGTCGGCGTGTTCTCCGGCAAGGTCAAGCTGCACCCCGACGGGCGGGAGTCGATCATGCTCTTCGAGAACCAATCCTTGCTCCAGTCGCCCGGCGCGGAGGAGCCGTTCCAGCCCGTGCCGCTCGACCGCGAGAAATTCGTGGACCGCCTGCCCGCCCGCGACTTCCGCTGGGAGGTGGATTCCGCCGGGACGCGCGAAGTCAGCTTCGACGTGACCCATCTGGTTTGGAAGCCCGCGAAGTACCGGACCATCTTCAAGTGGATCAGCGGCCCGGACGCCGTCACCATCCGGGACGTCCGGCTCCTCCGCGATGGCAAGTTGGTGGCCGCGGACGATCACGCGGGGAGCACCGGCGTGCTTCGTTATGTTTCCAACAATATCTACGCCTTGGATGTCCCTCCGGGGAGCTACAGCCGCGGCCGCTGGACTGTCACGGCCCGGATCGAAACCCTGAGCCGGGAGGGGGGCAACCTTGCCGATGCGGACCTCGCGATCAACAGCCGGGGCATCCTCCAGTTCGAGGAGGGGCTGGTGACCGGGGCGGGACCGGATCAATTCACCGGTCGTTGGTCCTACCGTCACATGGGGCAGTCGTTCGTCCGCGAGTTCCACCCGGATGGATCGGTGTCACTGGAACAAAATGGAATCAAGGACGCGGGCTCCTGGGTGAACAGCCGGTGGACGGTGGAGAATGGAGTCCTCGAAGTCAGCATTCCCAAGAGGAGGC
>CBFGVD010000069.1:0-10635 GCA_965651965.1 uncultured Verrucomicrobiaceae bacterium
TGTCCTTGCAGATCAGGCCGTTTTTCGCGGTGCGGTCGATCTCCACGCGCTTCAGGGAGATGTCCATCGTCTCCAGCCTTTCGAGCACGGGGATCACCGTGAAGCCGTTGAAGGAGACCTTGGTGCCGCGCACGCCCGTCTTGATCAGCGCCTGGCCGCGCTGGGCCTTGCGGTAGAACATGGAGAACAGGATGCTGCCGCCCACCACGACCGCGACGATAAGGGCGAGCGTGGTGGCGATGACGCCTGCGGACATGGATACGGCAAGCGGGGTGACGTATAGGAGGTTCATATCAGGGTGGGTCTAGGAGGGTTCGTCGAGAGGGCGGACAATGTGGATGCCGGTCGTGGCATCGTAGCGGATGATGAGAACGGAAGTGCCGCGCGGGATCGGCTCGGAGCCCGTGGCGGTGCGCGCGTTCAGCAGCAAGGGAGCGCCGGGGTTCTCCACTTCGATCTGTCCCTCGGCCTCGCTCACCCGCGCGGTGCGCACGATGCCGCTGCGCCCGACGACGGGCTTCGCGGCCTCCGGGTCGTCCTGAATCAGTAGGAAAAGCGGCTTCAGGGGAGTGACCGTCAGGCGCGTCAGGGCCAGCGCCGGGATTAGCGCGCCGATGCATACCAGGCTGCCGATGCCGCCGCCCAGTTGCGGATTGAACCACAGGTTACCCAGCATGGAACTGCCCCAGAGATAAACGATCAACACCGAGAGCACGATCATCAGCGGTACCCCCTTGGCGTTCAGGATCCGCAGCGCCCCGTGCACCCACTCGGTCACCGGATGATCGCTGTCGTGGCCGTCCCCGCCATCCATGTCCACGCCGAAAAGGTCGTGATCCACCGCGCCGATCAGGCTCAGCACCCAGTAGATGCCGACCGGGACCAGGAGGATGGTCAGGGGCAGCATCGGAGCGCTGATGGCGAGGTTCCAGATTTCCTTCACGACGCTGCCATACCAGACAATGCAACGTCTTTTCGCGACTACAAAAGATATGCCCGTTCCTAATGCCTACAAATTCCGCAGCGACTTCGCCGCATCGCTGCGCGCAGCGAAGGAGGCCGGCACCCAGGCGGCGAGCGAGCAGAGGATGAAGGCGGAGATGCAGATGATGACGAGCTCCCCCGGATTCACGTGCGAAGGCAGGGTCTTGAACCCGTGGAAGTCCTTCGGAAAGGGATCGAAGCCCATCGTGCGGAAGAGATCCTGCAGCACGCCGCGGAAACGGAGTACCACCAGTCCCGCGCCCGCGCCCAGCACCGCCCCCGTGAAGCCGAGGATCATGCCCTGATAGACGAAGACCCGTACGATCTGCCCCGGGGCTGCACCCAGCGCCTTCATCACCCCGATCTCCCGCCGCTTCTGGATCGTCACGGTGAACATCACCGCCATCATCGAGAAAGCGGACACCAGGATGATGAAGGACAAGGCGAAGTACATCATCACCCGCTGCTGGTTGATCAAGCGCGAGAACTCGCCGAAGTCTTCGAACCAGGTCACCGCACGCCAGCCCTCCGGCATCCGCGCCTTGAACTCCTCCGCCGCGAGATGCGCCTGATAGGCATCGTCCAGACGCACGGCGATCCCCTGCACCGCCCCTTGCAGGCCCGCCAGCTCCTGGGCCAGCGGCAGCGGCATGAAAACATCCGGCGTCACCGCCATCTGCGTCGCCGTATAAACGCCGATCACCGTGGCCTCCTTCGGCAGCACGAATTGCTTGAAGCTTTTCAGGATGTCGCCGTCGATTTTCTCCATATCCAGCTTGTCCAGCTCGCCCAGGATCCGGGCGGCCTGCTCCGGCAGCTTGGCATCGAAGACGAGCCCCTCCGGCCGGTCTTCCACGGCGGTATCGAAGAGCGCGACGAATTGCCCCAGGATCTCCCGTTCCGCGTCGCGGATATCCTCGGTCATCATGAGCTCGTGGACGGGGCCGACGAGGTCGTTGTAGGCGTCGTTTTCCAGCAACAGCTTGTCGCCGGTTTTCTCGAAGGCGTTCCCCAGCAGTTCCTTCGCCTTGGCGAGCTGCGGGGCGAATTCCTCCCGCAGCGGCGGTCTGCTGGTGATCCGGTCGATCCGCTCCACTTCCTCCAGGTTCTGGGCGGAGAGGAATTTCACCTTGTCCCCGATCCGCAGGCCGAATTGCTTCGCGATGATCGAGGAAACCACGATCCGGTTGTCCAGGCCCATGTCCGCGCTGCTCTCCGGAAAGTCCTTGTCCAGCAGCTTTTGCACGCCCTGCACCTGCGCCGGATCCTGCGTGTCCACGCCGCGGAAGAAGACCGGGCGCTTCCGGGTCTCGCTGTCGATCATCAGGACGTACTCCTGCACGAATGCGGTCGCGGATTGTACGCCGGGCACCTTGGCCACCTCCGTGGCGGTGGCGCGCCACTCCGCGATGGGTTCCCGCCACGGGCCGAAGGGCACGTACTCCAGCCGCACGTGCGGGGTGAAGCCCAGCAGGCGGTTCTTGATCTCCCGCTCCAGGCCCGCATACACCGCCATCACCACCACCAGTACCAGTACCCCCAGCAGCACCCCGGTCACGGAGATCAGGGTCACGGCGGAGAGCATCGCCCGGCGCGGGTTGAGATAGCGCCAGGCAAGCATCAGGCTGAAGGATCGGCGGGCCATGTGCCTTGCCTAGCCGGGTTCCCGCCGGGCGGCAAGGGCCGCGGAAAGCCTATTCCGCGTCCTTTTCCTCCCGGCGGTAGCAAACGAGCGGGGATTTCCCGCCCTCCGAGACCGCGCGGAGCACCTTGCCGTCCCGGGAAAATGCCACCGACTCCGCCTGCCGCAGCAGGTGCTTTTCCAGTACCACCGGCGGGCGGGAAAACGCGGTCGCCCAGCTTTCTCCTCCTTTCCGCGGAAAAAGGAAGGCTCCGGCATAGGTGACTACCGCTGCCGCGCCGCCATCCGCGCGGATGTCCATGCCCGTAGGCTGGGTGCCGTAGGGCACCGGCGGGAATCCGGCCGGCAGGGATGCCGGGATGGAGCCGGTCTTCCGGGCGATCCGGATCTCGTCCGTGTCCGGTTTCAGGGGCAGTTCGTAAAGCAGCGGCGGGCTGGTCCGCTTGCTCAGCAGCAGGATCTTGCCCGTTTTCTCATCCACCGCCACGGACTCGCAATCCCGCGGTCCGTCCTCGTAGCGGAAACGGATCGTCCATGCCGGAGTTGCGCGTCCTTCGAGCTGCTCTCCACTCCCGGGCAGGGCCGGTTCGGGCACGATGTGCAGCTGGCATTCCCCGCGCAGGCCCGCGTTGTCCCCGCAATCCGCCACCAGCAGGTAGGGCTTGCCCCCGTGCATGAAGGAAGCGAGATCCTCCCAATCGAGGTTGCGGGTTCCTTCCAGGCTTATTTTCCCGCGATCCGTGCCGTCCGTGCCCGCCAGATGGATTTCCGCGGGGCTGCCGCTATCGTTGATCAGCCAGAGGAAATCCCCGCCCCCGGGCGAGGAAGCCAGCCCGCTGGCCTCCCGGAGGGCGTGGCACTGCAAGGGGCCTTCCGGAGCATGGCGGACGTAGCCGGCTTCGCCCGCGTGCAGGGGGGCGCAGCCGGATGCCGCCAAGGTCGCGAGGAACCGTCCGCCCGTCATGGCCCCATCTTGCACCAGCCGCTGCCGTCTGCAAGCGGTCGCTGGATCGGAGTGTCGCCTCGCGGGCGACATGGCACGGGCGGGCGGCAGGATGCCGCCTTCGTTGCCGGAAAAAGGACAGTGTCTTTGAAAGCGGCGCTCCATGGCGCGGCCGCCTACTCGCTGGGTCCCGGACCGGTGTTCCACATCTTGTGCATCACCTTCACGTCCGGCACCGCCATCGGCCGCACCACGCGGAGGCCGATGTACTGGTTGCTGGTCAGGTACCAGATGGATTTCGGGTTCTGCGGGTCGATCGCCTTCCAGGAGGGATCGGAGGGCACGCGCGCGGCGGAGCGCAGGGTTTCCGGCCCGCCTTCGTAGTAGTGCCCGCCGCGCGTCACGTGCGGGTAGCGGTTCACCGCCGCGTGCCAGGGATTCTTCGCTCCCGCCTCCCACTTCGCGTAGGCATCGGGCAGATAGGCGTCCAGGCACCATTCGGAGACGTTGCCGTGCATGTCGTGGAGACCCCACGGGTTCGGCTTCTTCCGGCCCACCTTCTGGTAGGTGTAGTCCGCATTGTCCGGATACCAGGCATAGTCGCCGAGCTGGGCCGGATCATCGCCGAAGGAATAGGCCGTGGTGGTGCCCGCGCGGCAGGCGTATTCCCACTCCGCCTCCGTGGGCAGGCGGTAGTAGTGGCCGGTCTGGGCGCTCAGCCATTCGCAGAATTTGCTCGCGGCGTGGTGCGTCATCGCGATCGCCGGCCAACCCGCGCCGTAGCCTTCCCCCATTTCGAAGTGCATCGGCACGTACGGCGGCGTCGGCTGGCTCACCACGTCCACCAGCGTTTCCCCGTCCTTCACCTCCGGGGCCTCCGGGGTCATGATGTTCGAGTCCCGGTTCAGCGTGCCGTCCTTGTTCCGCGCCTTGCCGTTTTCCATGAAGCCGCGGTAAACGTCCCAGGTCATCTCGCACTTCCCGATCCAGAAGGGATCGACCGCGACCTTCACCTGCGGCCCCTCGTCCTCCTTGCGACCCGTCTCCGTGGCGGGCGACCCGATGGTGAATTCACCGCCCGGCACCGGCACCATGTCGAAGGTGGCGTCCTTCGCTGCCGGTACCGTCTCGGTGTAGGCTTTCATCGCGTCCGCGGAGGCCGGGGCATCGCCCTTTTCCGTGATCAGCGCGTGGATCTTTTCCGTCACGGGCAGGAATTGCGGGGCCGGCAGGTCCCCGGAAGCCGCCGGAGCGGCATCGACCTCCGGAGCAGGCGCGTCCCCCGCGGCAGGTGCTGCCGGCACGGCTGTCCCGGCCGGGGCTGCTGCGGCTGCCTCCGCAGCGGCAGGCGCGGCTTCTTCGGGGGCCGCAGCCTTCGGAAATACGGAGGGTACCAGAATCTCCAGGCCGTCCGGGGTCGGCGGGTAGGGTTCCCTGTCGCAGCCGGCGACAAGGGCGATGGCAAGAAGGGAAAGACGCTTCATGGGTGGAAAGCTTGAGGCGCGGACCGGACAAGGTCCAGCCCGCGCCTCGCGGTGACAGGTTTGATTTCGGCTCAGCCCAGCTTGTGCACGCCGGGCACCGGCACGGGCGCGACGGGGAAGCTATCGCCCATCTTCAGCGTATCCGGGGCGAAATCCTGTTTCGCCGCCCACATCTGGTCCCAGGTGATGCGTTGGCCGGTGTGCGCCGCCTCGCGGCCCAGCAGGCCCAGCATGGTGCTGTTCGCCATGTATTCGCCGGTATTGATGATTTCACCCTTCCGCAGCGCGGCGAAGAACTCGTTGTGGCAGACCTGATACATGTTCTGCTCCGTGCCGGCCTTGGCGCGGTACATCCACTCGCGCTTCTTGCCGTCCAGACCCAGGACCATCGGGGTATTCGGGGCCACGGCGGTGCCCTTCTCGCAATAAATGCGGTCCACCACTTCCGTGTGGCAGCCCAGGTACTGGCGCTCGCCCAGGTGGCACATCACGCCGCCCGGGTATTCATACACGATGTTGTAGTGGTCGTACACGTTGCCCGCGTCCGTCCGGTAGGCGCGCCCGCCGTTGGCCACCGCGGCGATCGGGGCCACGTCGCCCATCGCCCAGGCGATCTTGTCCACGGTATGTACCGCCTGCTCCAGCAACGGGCCGCCGCTGGTCCATTCGAAATTTGTCCACCAGCGGAGCTGCCATTCCACGTCCGCCATCCCGTCCGGCTTTTTCATCCCCGGCTGCAGCGGCTTCGGCGGGCTGCCCATATAGGTTCCGTACACCGAGTAGATCCGCCCCAGCTCGCCGGAGGTGATCTTGCCGTAGAGCTCGCGCACCCCCGGGGCGAAACGCCAGCAGTAGCCGTGCTGGATCGCCACGCCCTTCTGCTTCGCCAGCTTGGCGGATTCCATCACGGACTTCACCCCCGCCACATCCACCGCCATCGGCTTCTCGGCGAAGACATGCTTCCCCGCTTCCACCGCCGCGCGCAGGTGCTCGGGACGGAATCCGGGAGGCGCTCCCAGCAGCACGACGTCCACGCCGCTCTCGATCACCTTCCGGTAGGCATCCAGGCCGGAGAACTGCCGCTCTGCGGGCACGTCCACCTTCGCGCCGAAGCTCTGGAGCCCGTTCAGGCTGCCCTTGATCGCTTCCGGGAAGGCGTCGCCCAGAGCCCACAAAACCACGTTCGGGTCCGCGGAGAGCGCCTGCTGCGCTGCTCCGGTTCCCCGGCCGCCGCAGCCGATCAGGCCGATCTTCAGTTTCGCGTTGTTCGCTCCTTGGCCGAGCAGGATATTGGGAAACCCGGCGATGGCCGCCGTGGCGGCCGTGCCAGCGAGGAGCTTCCGGCGGGATAGGGATGGTGGATTCATAACGGGTGCTAGGATCAAATCAGGCCGCGAATACGGCCTCTGCCCGCGCCGGACTTTCACCGGAACGGGAGGAAATTTCTGTTAAGCTCGTTTTTTGTGAGAGATTCGGACGATTGCGGACGAATTCAAGTCTCTTCTAGCTTGCGACCCCGCGGGCCCTTCGTCGAGTCTCCAGACAACATGCAAAATGTTTCCACCCAAGGTGTGACCGCCCGCCTGTCGGTCATGATGTTCCTGCAATTCTTCGTCTGGGGAGCCTGGTTCGTAACCATCGGCGTTTACTTGCGCCAAGGGATGAATTTCGAGGCGGGAATTGCGACAGCCTACTCGGTCGGCCCAATCGCGGCGATCATCGCGCCCGTCTTCCTGGGTCTCGTTGCCGACCGCTTTTTCCCTACCCAAGTGGTTCTCGGGGTACTTCATCTGATCGGCGGCGTGCTCATGCTGCTGGTGCCTTGGTCGATCCAGCAGGAGTTGGCCGGTAGCAAGGGAGCCTTCTTCTGGATGCTTCTCGGCTACATGATCTGCTATATGCCCACGCTCGGCCTTACGAACACCCTGGCCATGCGGAACATCCATGATTCGGAGAAGCAGTTCCCCGTCATCCGCGTCTTCGGCACCATCGGCTGGATCGCTGCCGGTTTCCTCGTCGGTTCCGTCCTGAAGGCGGATGCAACCGCGCTGCCGCTCCAGATTGCCGCCGGGGCCAGCTTCGCGCTCGGGATCTACTCCTTCCTTCTCCCGCACACCCCGCCGGTGGGCAAGGGCCAGCCGATATCCCTTTCCCAAGCGCTCGGCCTGGAATCGCTGGGCATGCTGAAGGACTTCAATTTCCTGATCTTCGCGGTGGCTTCCATGCTCATCTGTATCCCGCTGCAGGCCTACTACGCCTATGCCGCCACCTTCATCACGGATGCGGGCTTCGGTTCCGCCGCGGGCACCATGTTCTGGGGCCAGATCTCGGAGATCTTCTTCATGCTGATTATCCCGCTGCTCTTCTCCCGCCTCGGGGTGAAGTGGATGCTCGCCATCGGCATGGCTTGCTGGGTCCTGCGCTATGCGCTCTTCGCCCTCGGTGCTCCGGAAAGCGTGAAATGGATGATCTTCTCCGGGATCCTGCTCCACGGCATTTGCTACGACTTCTTCTTCGTCACCGGCCAGATTTACACCGACAAGAAGGCTCCGAACGCGATCCGCGGCCAAGCCCAGGGCTTCCTGGTGCTGCTCACGCAGGGGATCGGCATGTATGGCGGCGCGAAGCTCAACGACCTCTTCTTCAAGTCGAAGGTCGGCGATCCGACCAAGGCCGGGGCGGAGGCCCTCGCCGTCTGGCCGGATTTCTGGTGGGTGCCGGCCGCGATGGCCGGCGGAATCCTCGTCCTCTTCTTCCTCCTCTTCCGCGACCACATGAAACCCACCGTGGACGAAGTGATCGAGGAAGCCGGTGCCACTCCCGAAACGATCCAATGAACCTCACCCGCCGCCAGACCCTCAAGTCCCTCGCCGCCCTCGCGACCATCCAGATCGTGCCGAGCCGCGTGCTCGGCCTCGCCGGGCAGACCCCTCCCTCGGAGGAAATCACCAAGGCGATCATCGGCTGCGGCGGCATTTCCGCCTCGCACCTGCCCATGCCGGGCAAGCTCCTCGCCCTCTGCGATGTGGACAAGGGCCACCTGGCCAACCGCATGAACCAGGCCGGCGGCGAGGCGAAGGGCGTGAAAGGCTACCACGACTTCCGAGCTGCTCCAGCGGGACGACATCGACGTCGTCCACGTGGCCACTCCCGCGCACTGGCATGCCCTCATGGCCATCGAGGCCGCGAAGTCGGGCAAGGACGTCTGGTGCGAGAAGCCCATGAGCCGCACCATCGGCGAGGGCGTGGCCATGGTGAAGGCGGTGGAGAAATACGACCGCGTCTTCCGCCTCAACACCTGGTTCCGCTTCAAGGACAACTTCTACGGCATGGGCGTGCCGGTGAAACAGATCAAGAAAGCCGCCATGCACGACGTGCTCGGCTGGCCGCTCAAGATCACCGTCTCCGGCGTCACCGGCTTCGATTGGAAGCTCGGCATCTGGGTCGGCCAGAAGGGCCTCAAGGAGCAGCCGGTACCGGAGGGCTTCGATTACGACTTCTGGCTCGGCCCCGCGCCGAAGAAGCCCTACAACGTCAACCGCACCCATGCGAAATTCCGCGGCTACTGGGACTACGACGGCGGCGGCCTGGGCGACATGGGCCAGCACTACCTGGACCCCGCCCAATACATCCTGGACAAGGACGGCACCGCGCCCATCTCCGTGGAGATCGACGCCGATCCCCAGGATCCCGATGCCATCGGCACCTGGCGCCGGATCGAGTTTACCTACGCGGACGGCTGCAAGATCGTACTCGACGGCGCGAACAAGGACAAGGAGGCCAAGTACATCGAAGGGCCGAAGGGCTGGATCACCAAGGGCTTCCAGTCCAACATCCCGGATCTGGAAAAGAAGCTCGCGGAACTTGCCGATCCGGAATCGGTGATCACCGATTTCCACGAGAGCGTCCGCACCCGGAAGAAGTTCGCCCTGAACGAACGCAACGGCTTCTGGTCCTGCACCATGGTGAACATGGGCGTCACCGCCCACCGCCTGAACAAGAGCCTGAAATTCGACCCGAAGACCCTCAAATTCGACGACCCCGCCGCGAACAAGCTGATCGACCAGCCGATGCGCGGTCCGTGGAAGATCGTGGTGTAAGTGTCCCGCTTGAGCGGGTACTGTCTCCCATTTGAAGTCGGCCCATGATCACGAGCGAGGAAATCGCGAAAATGAGTCGTGAGGAAAGGTGGAAGGCTCTTGAACTCCTCCAGGAATCCTTGGAGGAGGAAGAGCCCGCTTGGCTCGAAGGTCTGCTTGCGGAACGGAAGACCAGGCTCGAGGGCGGGGAGGAGACTTCCGCGTTGGACGAGGTTGAAAACCGGTATCGCATGCGCGGCCGGTGAAAGAGGTCCGGATGACCCGGCATGCGGAAGGTGATCTGTTCGCCGCCACCGATTTTTACGAGCTCCAGGAGGCCGGAGCGGGAGATTTGCTTTTCGCGGAGATCATGCGGGAGATGCGCCGTTGCACGGCTTCCACCGGACCCGTCACGGGTTCCACAAGGTTTCGAGCCGCCGCTTTCCCCATACGATCTACTATGCGGAGCATCGGGGCTGATTGTTGTCGTTGCGATCATCGGCCAACGCCGGAATCCTGCGGAGATACAATGCTAAGTCTCAAGGAGGTCGCCGGATGAATAGCGCCGAGTGTCGCCGTGCCCCCTCCGGCCGATCACCATGCATGTAACAAAAACCCCGGGGTCTCCCCCGGGGTTCGCAACAACCGAAAGTCTTTTCCCGCCGCTCAGGGCAGGATCATGAAAAGCCCGCCGGAGCTGGCCCAGTTCGCCACCGGCGCGGGCACCCAGCGGCGCTCGTAGCTCGCGCCCCAGGAGTCGGAGACCGCCAGCTCGTTCGTCGCCTCGTTGTAGCCCACGATCATGCAGATGTGGTGGTTGTCCTGCTCGGACTCCTGCTTCGTCACCGCGTCCGCCTGTTCCTCGATTTCCTTCGCCCAGGCGGCCCAGTCGGTCACGTTCCGGCGCCGGGTGGTGTTCTTGTTCGCCGTTTCGTTGTACGGCCCCAGGGAGCGCATCGTCCACATCACCGGCACCCCCTGGTCGATATAGCGCTTTACCTCCCGCACGCGCAGTTCCTTCACGCGCTCGTCCTTGGTCCGGCGGCCCTTGTTGCGGACCTGGGAACGCACCTCGTCGAGCAGGTATTCCACGGAAGTGCCGCCGCCCATGCCGCTTTTACCCACCATCGCCAGCAGGTACATGTCCGCCTCGATCCCCGCGGTCCGCATCGCCCGCTCGAAGGTGGCGGGCACGCAGTAGCCTTTCGGCCCCTGGTCCACCATCGGGATCTGGCTCAGGTAAACATCGCCGTTCGCTTCCTTCACCACGTCTTCGGCCAGGCGCTTGCGGATCTCCCCGTCCTTCACCTTGGCCGTCTTCCCGCCGCCGTCGGCGAGCCCGAGCGGCACGATGGAGAGGGACACGTATTCCAGTTCCTCGCTGGAAAGGATCAGCGAGTGGCCGTTCCAGTCCCAGCGCCGCACCGTGCGGCGCGTCGCGCGGGAATCGCCGAAGCGCTGCGTCTTCGGCTCGCCCAGCACGCTAGAAATCGCCGAAAGCAC
>CBFGVD010000070.1:0-10619 GCA_965651965.1 uncultured Verrucomicrobiaceae bacterium
CGCAGACGCCTTGGCTTGTGGTGGTCTGGCCGCGATGGCCGGAACGCTGGTCCACTCGAATTTCAGTTTCGTCACCCATACGCTCCCGGGGGCGATGTACCTAGGACTTGCGTTGGGTTGCGCCCTACCCAGGACTTGGCCGGCGGACATCCTCCCGAACCGCAGCCCCCGTCGCCTTTTTCAGATGACGGTTACGATTTCCGTCGCCGTCGTGCTCGCCTCCGCGCTCTTTTATGCGGGTTTCAGGGGCAGCATGACCTATCGAAAGCTATGGCCGGTGTTCTTCAGCAAGGAAAGCCTCGCGTCGCTCGCACCTGGCTTGGCACTGGATAAAATGCGGTCCGCCCAAGCTATCTGGCCTAGCGCTGAAATAGCGGGCCTTGCGGCCCATCTCGCTCGTGACTCGGCCTTGCGCGAAGGCCTGCCGGAATCTGGACGGGAGGAGTTTTTGGACGAGGCTGCCGGGCTCTATGCGGAGGCCTCCTCGTTGAATCCGCTTGATCCGGAATGGGCCATCAATCGTGCCAATGTCCTTTCTTCGCTCGGGAGGAACCAAGAAGCCGAAGCGGAGTTTGAACGAGCCATCATCCTCCAAGGTGGTATGGAAGGAAATTTCCGTGCGCGCTTTTTCTACGCCCGTCACCTCTATGGCCGCTGGTATCGCGCGTGGACCCGGGAGCGCCGCGCGGAAGAAGCGCTGGCAGGCTTTATCCGGGCTCGGGAGTTGCTCAAGGAAGCCGCCGCTACGACACCCAAGTGGGTGCGCGGGAAGGAAGAGGAAAACCTGGTGAAGGGCATCGAGGAAACCATCTCCTTCCTGGAAGGGGCGAAGGTCGTCCCTGCCCCGTCGCCCCATTGAGCGTCGCGTTCAATTGACGATCCGGTTCCAATCGAGGTTCCGGTTCACAAGCTCCGCCAGCAGCTCCCGTGTCATCCCGTTGGCCTCTTTCAGGGACGGTAGCTTGGCCAGAGCCGGTACGGCTTCGTCTCCGTCTCTCTTGAAGAACATGGTCACCGACACATACGCCCACCGCTGCGCTTGTCCCTTTTTCAAGCGGTCCTCTATGTCGATGAGGGTCCGCTTTGTATGATTCTCGGTAATGACCCCGTGGCCCACGAAGAAGTAGATCGTGAGGGCATTTACTGCGATTTCCTCGTTCGAGCCCTTGAGCGGGAATTTCTTCGCTGAGAGGAGCTGCCGGACGGGAATTCCCTTTTGGCCCGGGACGTCCAGCAGGGATTTCTCCGAATGATAAATCTGGTGACCTTGCGCCGGCATACATCGTTCGGGCCGGTGGATGGAATTTGCCAGATCGTAGCCGGAAAGGACGATCGAGATATCGGCTTGGTCCGTTTCAGAACGCCCGGTTAGGAAATCCCAGCTTCCTGGACGTTTCCGTTCGCAACTCGCCTTGGAGAATTGGGTATCCGGGGCAAGCGTCTTGCGCTCCTTCTCCGACGCCGGGTAGCTTGTTGCTTTCCAAGCTCCCAGCTGCTTCGGAATCTCCATGGACATCGCGGATTCCGTCAGGCGGAAGGGCGGAAGGAAATACATCGACGACAACGTCAGGGCGAGAATCGCCGCAAGAATGTAAGCTCGCCGGTTCATCGCTTAGCTTGCTTCCGCTTTTTGTCCCACCACATGTCGCACTGTCTTTCGGCGCGGACGACGCCATGGCACTCCTTGCTCCAGCAATGAGTGGAAAACTAAGAGGAGAAAAAGGGAAATTGGATAAAAAATCACGAGGCCGGACCAATCGTGCCACGTATTGGCCGCAAACTCCGGGTTGCCATACTCCGCGATCACGAAAATCGACGTGAGCCTCATCATGTTGCCTAATATCGCCAGGGGAAAAGCGGTCAAGCAAAGCAAAGCCTTCTTCCATAGCGGGACTTTGGCGATGTAGGCCCATACCGAGGAAATCATGATCAATGCCATCAGCGAGCGGATACCGCCGCAGCCTTCATCGATCTCGAGTGGAGCCCAGCGGTCGCCCGAGGAAAAGATCTGCGTCCCCCGCACCACCGTTTCCACCCCGAAGACACCCGAGCCCCACTGGGCCATCTTCGTCGCTAGGATCTGCAGCTTGGTGGTCGCCTGCTGGAATTCAGGCAAAGGAATGGAGATCCAGAGGAAAAAAAACGGGAAGAAGAGCAGGCGTGCCACTTGCCAGCCCCATAGATAAAGCGCCGAGCCCCAGAGGATCATCGGCAGGCCGCCCACCGTGAGCCGCGCCTGGCCACAGCGGTGCCCCGCAACGAAAAGCGCGGTTCCCAGAAGTAGTAACGGAAGGCCCCATGCGTTCGAACGGCCTTCCCTCGCGAGCCTTCGCAGATTCTTCCATTGCCAAACGATCAGCCCCACCATGATCACCGGCACCAGATAGCCATGTTCATAATCGGTCTCGCTGTTCCAAGTGCTCTCAAGCCATGCGAGAGGCGGCGTCGTACCGGTGCTACCGAATCCCGGCACGAAAAAATAGAATGCCGCCACGATCGCCCCGCAGAGCGCCGGCCCGACCCAAGGCGGGAGGCCGCGGCTTCCGGAGTCCGGCGTGGCTGGCGGGTTCGGGCTTTCCGTCATTCGTCGGGATGGAGGGTTGCCGATTCCGCAGGGACTGTCAACAATCCCGCCCCGCCGCCCGTTGCCCCGTCATTTCATGAAACTCATCAGTGGTACCGCCCACCGCGCGCTCGCAGAGCGCATTGCCGAAACCCTTGGCGCTCCGCTTGCCGATGTCCACGTCACCGCCTTTCCGGACGGGGAAACTTTCGTTAAAATCAACGAAAACATCCGCGGGGACGATGTTTTCATCGTCCAGCCGAGCTGCCCGCCCACGAACCACAATATCATGGAGCTTCTCATCATGGTGGATGCCGCCCGCCGCGCCAGCGCCGGCCGCATCACCGCCGTGATGCCCTTTTTCGGCTACGCCCGCCAGGATCGCAAGGACCAGCCCCGTGTTCCCATCACCGCGAAGCTGGTGGCGAATCTCCTCACCTCCGCCGGCGTGGGCCGCGTGCTCACCATGGATCTCCACGCCCCCCAGATCCAAGGCTTCTTCGATATTCCCGTGGATCACCTCTATGCCAAGCCGGCCTTGATCCACTACCTGCGCGAACGGCATCCCGATCCGTCCAATATCACCGTCGTTTCTCCGGATGTCGGCGGCGTGAAAATGGCCCGCTCCTATGCGGATGCCCTCGGGGCGGACCTCGCGATCGTCGCGAAACACCGCGTGAGCGCCACCCGCGTGGAGGCGATGAACGTCATCGGCGATGTGGAAGGCCGCGACGTCATCCTGGTGGACGATATGACAGAGACCGCCGGAACCCTCACGGCCGCCGCGGAGATCCTCGGCCGGCACGGAGCCAAGCGGGTTTTCGCCGGGGTTTCCCACGCCGTCCTGGGGGACCTGGGGCGGGAGCGGATCAAGGATTCCGTGATCGAGGAAATCATCACCACCGATTCCGTCCCCCAGGCCAGCGGGGAAAAAGTCCGGGCCGTGGGCATCGCCCCCCTGCTGGGAGAAGCCATCCGCCGCATCCACGGCGGCCAATCCGTGACCTCCCTCTTCGAAGTCTGAAGACGGATGCGAACAAAATTTTGACAAACCGGGAGCCGCCCGCTAAAGACCCCGCCCCCGGCCGCGGGAACACGCAGGCCGCCACCAGAATCCTCACGCCCTTTTCGTCATGGCCAAGAAGCACGTCCTCAAAGCCGAACCGCGCCAACGCACCGGTTCCGGAGTCCTCAAGCAAATGCGCCGCGAGGGCTGGGTCCCTTCCGTGATCTACGGACGCGGCTCGGAAAACAAGAACCTGAAGGTCGATGCGAAGGCCTTCGACGAGTTGCTGGCTCACGCCACCTCGGAAAACATCCTCATCAATCTCGACCTCGGCGGCACGAGCCAGCTTGCCTTCCTTCAGGCTGTCCAGCACGACCCGCTTAGCGGCAAGGCCTTGCACGTGGATTTCCTCTCCATTGACGAGAAGACGGAAATCACCGCCCAGATCCCCGTACATCTCACCGGCGAACCGGCCGGAGTGAAGGCGGGCGGCATGCTGGAACAGCTCAACCACACCCTGGAAGTCCGCTGCTCCGCCGCGGATCTGCCGGAAGTCCTGGAGTTCGACGTGGCCGGCCTCAATGAAGGCGATTCCCTTCACATCGGCGATGTGACGCTGCCGAAGGGCGTCACCGCGACCCACGCCGCGGATGTCGTCATCGCCCACGTGGCAAAGACCGCCGCCGCCGTTTCCGAGGAAGCGACCGCCGCCGCCTGATCCTGTTTTTTCAGATCACGAAAGCCCGGTCCGCCTCACGCGGTCCGGGCTTTTGTTTGGGCTCCCGCCGGCCCGGAATTTCAGACCCGCGTCCGACCTTGGATATCTCGCCTTCCATTTTACTCGTCGTCGGCCTCGGCAATCCCGGCAGGCAGTATGAAGGCACGCGCCACAACGTTGGCTTCATGGTGCTCGACCGGCTCGCGGCGCAGGCCGGCGCGAGTTTTGAATCGCGGCCGAAATGGCAATCCCATGTCGCGAAACTTCCCGGCTCCGGGGTTCTCCTGGCGAAGCCCCAGAGCTTCATGAATCTCAGCGGCCGGCCGGTCCGGCAAATTGCCGCCTTCCACAAGTGGTCCCCGGAAAATATCCTCGTGGTGTACGATGATGTCGCCCTGCCTCTCGGCAAGCTGCGCTTCAGGGAAAAGGGCGGTGCCGGCGGGCACAACGGCATCAAATCCCTCATCGAGCATTTCGGCGGCGACGGGTTTCCCCGCCTGAAGGTCGGGATCGGCGCGGCCGGGCCGGGAAACATGACCGGACACGTGCTCGGGAACTTCCGCGAGGAAGAGCGGGAACTGCTTGAAAACACGCTTGCAAGGGCTGTGGAGGCCGTGCAGCTTGCGCTCTCCCGAGGCCTCGGCCCCGCGGCAAATTTTTACAATACCAGCAACGGAACACCCTAACAAACGTCCCAGCAGATGAGCAGGAAATACGAAGGACTGATCGTCCTCAACACCAAGTCGGTCGAAGGCAGCGTCGAGGAACTCGTCACCGCCGTGAGCAAGGAACTCGAAGCCGAAGGCGCGAAGCTGGATGAGATCCAGCAGCTCGGCCGCAAGAAATTCGCCTACAATTCCCGCCATCTCGAGAGCGGTCACTACGTGAATTACTTCTTCAAGGCCGAGCCGGAGGCGATCAACCGCATCCAGTCCCGCTTGAAGCTGAATGGGAACGTCCACCTGCAGCATTTCCAGCGCGTGGCTTGATTTGCCATCGGGAGCTGTTCAAGGGAACGGCTTCCTGCTTGTCTCCTCCCCGTTTACCCCTAGCCTTGCCTCGCCATGGCCAACCTTAACAAAGTCCTGCTCCTCGGGAATTTGACCCGCGATCCGGAAGTGCGCTACACGCCCAAGGGAACCGCCGTGGGCGATCTCGGCCTCGCCGTGAACCGTCGCGTTTCGGATGGGAACGGGAATTGGTCCGACGAGGTGACCTTCGTGGATGTGACCGTCTGGGGCACGAATGCGGAGAATGCCCAGAAATACCTCACCAAGGGCCGCGGCGTTTTCATCGAAGGCCGCCTGCAGATGGACACCTGGGAGGACAAGCAATCCGGGCAGAAGCGTAGCAAGCTCAAGGTTGTCGCGGAAGTCCTCCAGTTCCTGCCCGACGGCAAGGAGCGATCCGGCGGCGGTGGCGGCGGCTACCAGCAGCGCGGCGGTGGCGGCGAGAGCGGCGGCGCGCCTAAGCAGCGTGCCGCATCCGGCCCGCCGCAGGGCGCTTCACCCGCGGATTCGGGCGACTACCACGACGAGGCCGACGACATCCCGTTTTGATCTTTCGGGAAGGCCGGGCGCGATGCCCGGCCTTTTTTGTGCCCCGCGCGCACCGGCTCAGAGGGTCCGGCCTTTCCGCAGCAGTTCCTCCTTGATTCCGGAAGCGCGGTGGAGGCAGTCCTCGGCATCGGAGCCCAGGAAATTCGCGTGCCCCATCTTGCGGCGGCCGCTCGCGCGGCGCTTGCCATAGAGGTGGAGGAAGGCGGAGCCATCCTGAAACAAGGGGAGCCAATCCGGTGCTCCGGTTTCCTCAGGCCACATGTCTCCCAGCAGATTAAGCATCACCACGGGAGAAAGCAGTTTAGGGGATCCCGCGGGCAAGCCGCAGGTCACCCGCACCTGTTGCTCGAATTGGGAGGTCGCGCACGCGTCCAGCGTGTGGTGGCCGGAGTTGTGCGGGCGGGGAGCCATTTCGTTCACCAGCAGGGAGCCATCCGGCAGGTGGAAGAATTCCACCCCCATGATCCCCCGGTAATCGAGGGCTTCGGCCACCCGGCACGCGATGATCTTTGCCTCCGCGGCGATTGCCCCGCTCACCCGTGCCGGGACGATGGAAACATCCAGGATGTGGTGCCGGTGGCGGTTCTCCGCGGGATCATACGCCACCACGGAGCCGTCCTGCGTGCGGGCGACCATCACGGAAAGCTCCCGCTCGAAGGGGATAAAGGCTTCCAGGACCGCACGATCGGTCCCGAAGGCGGCCCAGACGGCGGCGGGATCTTCCCCGCCGTTCAGCTTGAGCTGGCCCTTCCCGTCGTAGCCGAAAGCGGCGGTCTTCAGCACCGCGGGTGTCCCGATTTCCCGAATCGCGGCCTCCAATTCCCCGGCGGAAGCAACCACCGCGAAAGGGGCGCAAGGGATTCCGTTCGCCTTGAGAAAGGCCTTTTCCCGCTCCCGGTGCTGACACGTCGCCACCGCGTTCGGGGAGGGATGGAGCGCGATCCTCGCGGCCACAGCTTCCAACGTCTCGCGCGGGATGTTCTCGAATTCCACCGTGGCTGCCGCCGCCGTGGAGACGAATTTCTCCAGCGCCTCCTGGGAGTCGAAGGGCGCGTCGATCGCTTCGTCCGCCACCACCATGGCGGGAGCCTCCAGACCGCCGGTCCAGACCAGGGTCCGGTAGCCCATCCGGCGGGCTTCCATGCAGAACATCCGGCCGAGCTGGCCGCCGCCGAGAATGCCGAGCACGGCGCCCGGCGGGATGACAGGAGTTGGATTCACGGAGTCAGATCAGGAAGGAAGCCGCATGATGCACGGAAGGAAAATGCCCGTATCAGCGGAGTTCCGGCAGTTCCGCGGCTTTCACCGTTTCATTTTGCTTCCTGCGGAAGGTTTGCAGCTTCTCCAGCAGGGCCGGATCTTGTCCTGCCAGCATCGCCACGGCGAAAAGCGCGGCATTGATCGCCCCGGCCTTCCCGATCGCGAAGGTAGCCGTCGGGATGCCGCCCGGCATCTGGACGATGGAGAGCAGGGAATCCATCCCCTTCAGCGCGTGGGATTCCACCGGCACGCCCAGCACCGGCAGATCCGTGATGGCTGCGGTCATTCCCGGCAGATGCGCCGCACCTCCAGCTCCTGCGATGATCGCCTTCAGCCCCCGGCTCCGTGCCCCGCTGGCATAGGAAAAGAGTTTGTCCGGCGTGCGGTGCGCGCTCACCACCTCCGCCTCCCAGGCCACGCCGAAGTCCTCCAGCGTGCGTGCCGCGTGCTCCATCGTCGGCCAATCCGACGTGCTGCCCATGATGATGCCGACAAGGGGCGTTGCCATGCGCGGAGCGCAAGGCAGAAGGCCGGAAGAGGCAAGACAGAAGACTGGAATGGGAAAAATCCCTCGCGGCGGCCGTCCAGCCGCCTTTGCGTCTTCTGCCTGAAAGTCTTGTGCCTTCGCCCTTGCTGACCCTATTCGCGCTCGCCCTTGGCCTGCCCCCCTGCTACGCCCCCCCGCGCTCATGTTGAAGGAAGCCATCCAGGAAGGCCGCGTCTTCGCACCCGCCACCGTGGCCAAGGTCGCCTGCGGTTACGACGTGCTCGGATTCGCGATCGATGCCCCCGGGGACGAAATCGTCGTCCGCCACTGCGAAAAGCCCGGCCTTCACATCACCGCCATCACCGGGGACGAGG
Source organism: uncultured Verrucomicrobiaceae bacterium (assembly GCA_965651965.1). Lineage (GTDB taxonomy): Bacteria > Verrucomicrobiota > Verrucomicrobiia > Verrucomicrobiales > Akkermansiaceae > Haloferula. Next base: position 7,968 of record CBFGVD010000070.1, read on the forward strand.
GCAAGCTGCCGAAAAACCCGGAGAAAAACACCGCCGGCGTGGCCGCGCTCGACCTCCTGCGTCACCTCGGGATGACCGACCGCGGGATCGAGATGGAGATCCACAAGAAGATGCCCTTCGGCTCCGGCCTGGGCTCCTCCGCCGCCTCCGCCGTGGCCGGTGCCTTCGCCGTGAACCGCTTGATCGGGGAGCCGCTCTCCAAGCAGCAGCTTCTGCCCTTTGCCATGGCGGGGGAAGCTTCCGCGGACGGTGCCTGGCACGCCGACAACGTCGGCCCCTGCCTGCTCGGCGGCATCGTCTTCATCCGCTCGAATGACGAGCTGGACGTAGCCCAGCTCCCCGCGCCGAAAAACCTCTGGGCCGCCGTCGTCCACCCGGACATCGAGGTGCTCACGAAAGTCGCCCGCGAGATCCTGCCGAAGGACATTCCGCTCGTGAATGCCACCCAGCAGATCGGGAATCTCGGCGGCCTGCTCTGCGGCATCATCCAGGAAGACTACGGCCTCATTTCCCGCTCGATCCACGACGTGATCGCCGAGCCCCGCCGCCAGAAGCTCATCCCGGAATTCTACAAGGCGAAGCGTGCCGCCCTCGCCGCCGGGGCGCTCGGCTTCTCGATTTCCGGTGCCGGCCCCAGCGTCTTCGCCCTCTGCGAGGGCGAGGAGACCGCGAAAAAGGTCGGCGAAGCCGTCTCGAAGGTCTTTTCCGCCATCCCGCTGGGGAACCAGGTTTACGTCTCCCGCATCAATCCCCACGGCGTCCACGTGGTGGAGGAGAAGAAGTCGAAATAGTCCGCTCGCATTCCACCCGGAATCTTCTATAATTCCCGCATGTCCAAGGCCCGATGCATATCCCAGGACGAAATGCGCCAAGTTCGCTTGAAGATGCCGCGGCGCAGCTCCGCGCAGGCATGGGACCAGCACGACGCGGCCGTTGCAGCCTGCCGGAACTTCGTGAAGTCGAGCGAGGTATCCTCAAGAAATGGGCTATCGGACAAGGCAGGGTTTTCCAGCAGGAACCCACGCTGACCCTGGATCGGCGTCAACTGCATGGCGAACATTGCGTGGCATTCCATCCGGAGAGCGGCTGCTGGTGGAAAACGACCCATCCGGGGAAGTGTGGTGTAGGCATCGAGTTCCACTACGACCCCTTGCCGCCGTTCCCCATCACGGGCATTTCCGGCAGGGAGTTGCTTCCATCCGAGTACATCGACCGCCTGATTCTCCACAACGAGGAGTTTGGCGACGACATTCGCCTGGAAGGCTATTTGGACGCGCCGGAGCCCGCCTTGGTGATTTCGCAGCCGGATATCACCGGCACACCGGCCTCCGCTTCGGAGATGAGGGAGCAAATGCATGAGCTCGGTTACCTGTCCCTACCCGGCCTGCATGTGGGTAAAGCCGGCTCCATTTCTTTTTACCACCCGGAAAAGCGCATTGCTTTGTTCGACGCTCATCCCGGCAACTTTTTCAATGTGGGCAGGATGACGCTTCCCGTGGATGGCATCATCCTCAAGCTCGGCGAGGATGCGGAACATCACTGGCTCCTGGCCCTGACCTCCTCCGTGGATTGAAGCGGCGCCGAATTCCATTTCACGATCCAGATGCTCTACCACTCCACCAACAACCCCGCCCATCGGGTGGACCTGAAGGAAGTCATCCTGCGCTCCCTGCCGCCGGACAACGGCCTCTACATGCCGGATGCCCTGCCTGTGCTCGGCCCGGAATTCTGGGCCATCTGGCGGGAACTTTCCTTCCAGGAAATCGGGTACGCCGTCGCGAACGCCTTCTTCCAAGAGGATGTCCCGGCCCCAGCCATGAAGGAAATCGTGGAGGGTACCCTGGCCTTCGGAGCCCCGCTCGTCACGCTCGCCCCGGGGAACCATATCCTGGAGCTTTTCCACGGCCCCACGCTCGCCTTCAAGGACTTCGGCGCGCGCTTCATGGCCCGCCTCATGGCTTGGCTGGTCCGCGGGGAAAACCGCGAGCTTACCGTGCTGGTCGCCACTTCCGGGGATACCGGCGGCGCCGTCGCCTCCGCCTTCCACCGCGTGCCCGGCACGCGGGTCATCATCCTCTATCCGGAGGGAAAGGTCTCCGGCCTCCAGGAAAAGCAGCTCACCACCCTCGGGGACAACATCACCGCGCTGGAGATCGAAGGCACCTTCGACGACTGCCAGCGCCTCGTGAAGTCCGCCTTCCTTGATCGCGAGCTGGCCGAGCGCCTGAACCTCACCTCGGCCAATTCCATCAATCTGTCCCGCCTCGTGCCGCAGAGCTTCTATTACATCGAGGCCGCGCGGCAGCTTCCGGAAGGCGTCGAACCCGCCTTTGTCGTTCCCTCCGGGAATTTCGGCAATCTCACCGCGGGCCTCCTCGCCGTGCAACTCGGACTGCCGGTGAAAAAGTTCATCGCCGCCACGAATGCCAACGACGTGGTGCCCGCCTACCTGAAAAGCGGCGACTACCGCCCGCGCCCCAGCACCGCCACCATCTCGAATGCCATGGACGTTGGAGCGCCCTCGAATTTCGCCCGCATGCAGGCCCTCTTCGGCAGCTCTTGGGATGCCATGCGCGGGAAGATCGAAGGCTTCTCCTTCACCGATCAGCAAACCCGCGCCGCGATCCGGGAGGTGAAGTCGCTCTACGGCTA
>CBFGVD010000071.1:0-10416 GCA_965651965.1 uncultured Verrucomicrobiaceae bacterium
TGCCTGCGCGAGCGCGTGAAGTTCGACCTCGACTACATCGAGAACTGGAACTTCTTCCTCGATCTCCAGATCATGGCCATGACCTTCTTCCACCGGAAGGGGGCCTGCTAGAAAAACGATGCAAGCCGCCGCCAGCAGCGCGAACCGCCACGCCGCCCGCCGGGATCGCTCGATCCGGCTGGCGGTGGCCACTTCCTTCTTGTCGAAGGCGGGGACGGCGCTGTTCCAGTTGTTGTCCATCCCGGTGGCGATCCGGGTGCTGGGCCGGGAGGAATTCGGGCTCTACACGACGGTCAATTTCACTCTGGCGACGATGGCGCTGCTCCAGATCGGGATCGGTCCGGCGCTGGCGCACGGGCTTTCGGGGGCGAAGGCCCGCGGGGAGGGGGGCGCGGCGAAGGAACTGGCTTCCACCGCCTTTTTCCTGATGGCGGGGATGGCGCTGATGGCGGGCCTGCTGCTTGCGCTGGTGCTGCTCGCGGTACCGCTGCCTTCGCTCTTCGGTGCCGACTTCTCGGGTAAGGAGAGCGCGTTGCGCCCCGCGCTGTGGACCGGGCTGGCGCTGTTCCTCCTGCTCTTCCTGCTCAATCTGACCGACCGGATGCGGGAAGGCCTGCTGGAGGCCGCGGCGAACAACATCTGGGGCGCGGCGGGAAATGTCATCGCGGCGGTGGCGGTGGGTGCCGGGATTTTCTTTTTGCCGGAGGTGTGGTTTCTGGTGCTGGCGGTCCACGGTTCGCTGGTGGTCGCGAAGCTCTGCAACACGATCTCCCTGTGGCGGGCGCATCCCGATCTGCGGCCCGCGTGGACGCGTTTCCGCCTGCCGGTGGCGCGGCATCTTTTCAGCGACGGGCTCGCGTTTTCCGCCTGCACGCTGGTGGCGGGGATCGTGGAATACAATTTCGCGGGCTGGCTGACAGGCCGCACCGGCGGACCCTCTGCGGCGGCGCTCTACGGGGTCTTCGTTTCCCTCACGATCATGCAGCTCGGCTTCGTGATGATGCTGAGCACGCCGACCTGGCCCGCCGTGGCGGAGGCGCTGGCGCGCGGCGATCTCGCCTGGGCGAAGCGGGCGGCCCGGCGGCTGTATCTCTACGGCAGCGGCTTCGCGCTTTGCTCCGCCGCCGGGCTGGTGCTGCTCGGCCCCTGGGTTTTCCGGTTCTGGCTGGGCGAGGAATTCTCCGGCATCTCCCGCGGCGTGCTCGCCTGCTACGGGGCGTATTTCATCGCGCACGTCTGGCGGCACCTGAATCACGCCATGATGATCGGCACGGGACAGGTCGGGCGTTTGGCCCGGGTGCAATTCGCGGAGTCCGCGCTGGTGGCGGTCGCGGCCGTGCTGGCGCTGAAATGGGGCGGGGTGGGTGCCATGTTGCTTTCCATGGCCACGGTGATGCTGGCGGTGACCGGGTGCAGCCTGCCGCGGCTCGTGGCCCACGGCCTGCGGCGGGGCGCGGAGATCCCCGCCGGGGTCCCGGCAAAGGCCGGGTGATTTTTGATAGGTTATGGCCTGAAATGTGTATTTTCAGGTCGTGACAATCCGCCTGATCCTCGCCTGCCTGCCCCTTGCGCTTCCCGCCGTGGAGAAACCGAACATCGTCCTGATCTATGCGGACGATCTCGGCTACGGCGATGTCTCCTGCAACGGGGCGACCGCGGTGCAGACGCCGAACATCGACCGCATCGCGAAGGAAGGGATCAATTTCACGGCGGGCTATTGCTCGTCCGCGACCTGCACGCCTTCGCGCTTCTCCATGCTCACGGGGAAATACGCCTGGCGGCAGCAGGGGACGGGGATCCTGCCGGGGGACGCCGCGCTGATCATCGACCCGGCGCAACCGACCCTCCAGGGTACCCTGCAAAAGGCGGGTTACCGCACCGGGGTGGTGGGCAAATGGCACCTCGGCCTCGGCGGGAAGGGCGGCGTGGATTGGAACCAACAGATCAAGCCATCCCCGAACGAGGTGGGCTTCGACTTTTCCCACATCATGGCGGCCACGGGCGACCGGGTGCCCTGCGTGTACGTGGAGAACGGCAAGGTGGTGAATCTGGACCCCGCGGACCCGATCGAGGTTTCCTACAAGAAGCCCTTCGAAGGGCTGCCGACCGGCACCAGCCATCGCGAGGAGCTCAAGATGGACTGGAGCCACGGCCACAACATGGCGGTGGTGAACGGCGTGGGCCGCATCGGCTACATGAAGGGCGGGACCAAGGCGCTGTGGAAGGACGAGGAGATGGCGGACGATTTCGCCGCCCAGGCGCTGCGTTTCATCCGCGAGTCGAAGGGCAAGCCCTTCTTCCTGTACTACGCCTTGCACGACGTGCACGTGCCGCGGCTGCCGCACCCGCGCTTCGAGGGCAAGACGGCCATGGGGCCGCGGGGCGATGCGATCCTGGAAGCGGACTGGCAGGTCGGGGAGGTGCTGCGGACGCTCGACGAACTGAAGCTGGCGGAGAACACGCTGGTGATCTTCACGAGCGACAACGGTCCGGTGCTGGACGACGGCTACAAGGACGACGCGGAGGAGAAGCTGGGCGGCCACAAGCCCGCCGGTCCCTTCCGCGGCGGGAAGTACAGCATGTTCGAGGGCGGGACGCGGGTGCCCACGGTCCTGCGCTGGCCCGCGCGGGTGAAGCCGGGGAAGACCAGCGCGGCACTTGTCAGCCAGATGGATTTCCCGAAGACCTTGGCCAAGCTGGCGGGCGTGGAGGCGGATTTCCCGGATAGCCTCGATCTCGCCGCCGCGCTTCTGGGGGAATCGGATAGCGGCCGGGACCATGTGATCGAGCACGCGGGCGGCCTCGCGATCCGCATGGGCGATTGGAAATTCATCCCTGCCCGCAAGGGCGCGAAGAAAAGCGCGGCCACGAATACCGAACTGGGCAATGATCCGCAGGGGCAGCTTTTCAACCTGGCGAAGGATCCCGGGGAAAAGAAAAACCTGGCGAAGGATCATCCGGAAAAGCTGGAGGAACTGGCCGCGAAGCTCGCGGAGATCCGCGGCTGAGCGCCTTCGCGCTTTCCGGCAGGGCCTTCGGCGGTTCCACTCGCGCCATGCAATCGCAATGGCGCATCCGCGTGGACACCGGCGGCACCTTTACCGATGCCTGGGCGCTGGGGCCGGAGGGCACCGAGCGCCGGGCGAAGATCCTTTCCGACGGCACCCTGCGCTGCCGCCTGCTGGGGGAGGAGGATGGCTGGTGGATCACGGACTCCGGCATTGCGGGGGGGGAGGGAATCCTCCGCGGCTGGACTTGCGTCGGCGCGACGGTAGCTGCGAGCCGGGACGGGGCGCGGCGGCTGCGTTTCTCCGGCAGCACGGAAGCACTGCATGCGGGCGGCATCCTGGAGCTTTCCTGCGGGGACGAGGCGCCGGTGGCGGCGGCGCGTATCCTGACCGGCACTCCGGCGGGGGAAGTCCTGCCGCCGGTGGATTTCCGGGTGGCGACCACCCGCGGGACGAACGCGCTGCTGGAGCGGAAGGGTGCCCCGGTCTTCCTGGTGGTGAGCCGGGGCTTTTCCGATCTCTTGGAAATCCGGGACCAGCGGCGGGAGCTGCTTTTCTCGCTTGCCCAGCCCTCGCACCCGCCGCTGGCGACAGCCATCCGTGCCTGCGGCGGCCGGCTGGATGCCGCGGGGCGGGAGATTGAGGCGCTGGAAACCGCGGGCCTGCGGGAAGCGGCGCGGGAGGCAGTCGCGCAGGGCATCCGCAGCGCGGCGGTGGCCCTGTTGCATTCGTGGGCGAATCCGGAGCACGAACGGCAGGTGGCAGCAATCATGCGGGAGGAGGGCTTCTCGCATGTGTGCCTTTCCTCCGGGGCGGCCCCGATGATCCGTCTCCTCCCGCGGGCGGAGACGGCGGTGGCGGATGCCTATCTGGCGCCGATCATGGATTCCTTCGTGAGCCGCATTTCCGGGGCGATGGCGGAAGGCGAGGAGCCGTGGCTGATGACGAGCGCAGGCGGGTTGGTGACGGCGGGCGGATTCCGCGCGAAGGACTCGCTGCTCTCCGGCCCGGCCGGGGGCCTGGTGGGGGCGGCGGAAATCGCGCGGGCGGCGGGTTTCCCGCGGGTGCTTACTTTCGACATGGGCGGCACCAGCACCGATGTCGCGCGCATCGACGGCCCCTTCACCTGGCGGCAGGAACAGGAGATCGGTCCGGCGCGGGTCTTCGCGCCCGCGCTGCGGATCGAGACGGTGGCGGCGGGCGGCGGCTCCATCTGCCGCTGGCGGAACGGGCGCCTGGAAGTGGGGCCGGAAAGCGCGGGGGCGGACCCGGGACCGGCCTGTTACGGCCGCGGCGGCCCTTTGACGCTGACCGATGTGAACCTGCTGCTGGGCCTGATGGATGCGGACAAGGCGGGCATCCCCCTGGATCGCGCGGCGGCACAGGCGCGGCTCGACGAATTGCTGGCGGAGCTGAGGGAGGCGGGGGAAAGGGACGCCGATGCGGCGACCTTGCTGGCGGGCCTGCGGGACATCGCGGTGGAGACGATGGCGGAGGCGATCCGCGGCGTGAGCGTGCGGGAGGGCTGCGCGCCGGAGGACTTCGTGCTTTTCGCCTTCGGCGGGGCGGGGCCGCAGCATGCGTGCGCGGTGGCGGAGAAGCTGGGAACCCGGCGGGTGCTGGTGCCTGCGGATGCGGGCCTGCTCAGTGCCTGGGGGCTGGAGCGAGCCCGGCGGCAGGAACAGCGGGTGCGGCAGATCCTGCGGCCCTTCGCGGAAGCGGCGGGAGAGCTGCCGGAGATCTGGAGGAAGCTGGCGCGGGAAGCGGGAGCCGCGCTCCGGGAGCCCGTTTTCCGCTGGCTCGCGGACCTGCGCCTGGCCGGGCAGGACAGTTTCCTGAGCGTGGAAGCGGATGGCCCGGACGCCGCTGCGGACCGGTTGGCCGGGGATTTCGCCAAGGAGTATCGCAAGGTGTACGGCTACCCGCCCCCGGCCGGGCGGGCGCTGGAGTGCGTGGCGCTGCGAGCGGTGGCGGAGGAAATGTCCGCCCCGCAGGAAGCGGAGACATTCCAGGGGGAGCGGGAGAAGGGACCGCTGCTGCTGCAAGACCGGTTTTCCACCTGCCACGTTCCCGCGGGGTGGAGCCGGCGGAGAGGCTCGCGCGGCTCGCTGCTGCTGGAGCGGGAGGGGGAACCGGAAACCGGGGCGGATGCGGCCTTGCCCGCGGTGGTGCGCGCCGGGCTTTTCCGAAGCCGCTTCGAGGGCATCGTGACCGCGATGGGGGAGATGCTGGGCCGCACGGCGCTCTCCACGAACGTGAAGGAGCGGCTGGATTTTTCCTGCGCGCTGCTGGACGCGCGCGGACATCTGGTGGCCAGCGCCCCGCACGTGCCGGTGCACCTGGGGGCGCTGGGCGTGTGCGTGCGGGAGGTCATGCGCGTGATCGATCCGGGGCCGGGGGATGTGATCGTGACGAACCATCCGGCCTTCGGCGGTTCCCATCTGCCTGATATCACCCTGATCGCGCCGGTTTTCGATGAAGAGGGGGAGCGGATCGCCTTCGTGGCGAACCGGGCGCATCACGCGGAGATCGGCGGGAAAGCACCCGGATCCATGCCCGCGGATGCCGGTTCGCTGGCGGAGGAAGGCGTGGTGATCGCGCCGCGCTTGCTGGTGCGCGGCGGGGTGCCGCATTTCGTGGGGGTGGAGGCGTTGCTGGCGGGAGCGCCGTGGCCGTCCCGCCGGATCGGGGACAACCTCGCGGACCTGGAGGCGCAGCTGGCGTCCATCCATCACGGCGTGCAAGCCCTGGGGGAATTGGCCGCCGTTCATGGCGGGGCGGTGGTGCGGGCGGAGCTGGGCGGCATCCTGGCACGCTCCGCGGCCCTCATGAAGGAGCGGCTGGAGGGCGCGCGGAGCGCCCGGGCAGTGGAGTCTTGCTTCGATGACGGCACGCCGCTGGCGGTGCGCGTGGAGGCGGGCGACGGGCGGATGCGGATCGACTTCCGCGGTACGGGGCCGGTGCACCCGCGGAATCTGAACGCGACCCCGGCAATTGTCCGCAGCACGGTGCTCTATGTGCTCCGGCTGTGGCTGGCGGAGGATCTGCCTCTGAACGAAGGCCTGCTGGAAGCCGTGGAGATCGTGATCCCGCCGGGTCTCCTGTCTCCCGTTTTCCCGGAAGATCCGGCACGCGCCCCCGCGGTGGTGGGCGGGAACGTCGAGACCAGCCAGCGGATCGCGGACCTGTTGCTGGAGGCGCTGGAGCTCGCGGCGAACGGGCCGGGGACGATGAACAACTTCCTCTTCGGCGACGGGAGCTTCGGTTACTACGAGACGATCGCCGGAGGGTCCGGGGCGGGACCGGGGCACGAGGGAGCCTCAGGCCGCCACGTCCACATGACGAACACCGCGATCACCGACGCGGAGGTGCTGGAGCACCGCTATCCGGTGCGGCTGTGGAAGTACGAGATCCGGCGTAATTCAGGCGGCGGGGGAGGGCGCCGCGGGGGAGACGGCGTGGTGCGGGAGCTGGAATTCCTGCGGCCGGTAACGGTCTCCTTTCTCACGGAACGCCGCGCCGAGGGACCGCGGGGCTCGGCCGGAGGGGAGGACGGGGCGCCGGGGCGGCAACTGCGCATCCGTGCGGACGGGAGGGAAGAGGAACTGCCCGGGGCCGTTACCTATCAGGCCGATGCGGGCGAAAGGGTAAGGATTGAAACGCCGGGCGGCGGCGGATGGGGAGAGGTCGGCTGCGGGTAGCGGATTGGATTTCAGCGGCTTCGGATGTTCGGCGAGGGATGTGTGTGCTCGGCGTGGAAATTTTTCCGGGAAATTGCCAAGGAATCCCGGGGCCGCCCGATTGCTTGTTGAAGATGCCGCCACGGAGCCGATGCCGCGGCGGAAGTCCGACAACCGACAGTCATCCACCGAATGAAATTCACGATTCTTCCGATCGCGGGCTTGCTCGCCATGGCGAGCGCGCACGGTCAAAACACCGTCAAGCCCGGCACGATCCACCCGCTGGTGGTCGCGACGACCATCACGACCGAGAACACCCCCACCGAGACGACCCTGCCGGGCGGGGCGAAGCGCAAGAGGTACACGACCAGCACGGTGCGTTTCGGCAATCGCGACATCCTGGAAGCGATGCGCGTGGCGAGCCTCCTGGATGGCAGCCTCGCGGGCTGGGCGCTCTACCGTGCCGCCGGTGCCGACGGCTCCGGAGACCTGTATGCGCTGAAAACAGGCAAGACGGCGGTCGCGGTGCCCGCGAACCTGCTCACCCACCCGGCGAACCAGGGGACGGCCACCACCGGCACGGAAACGGTGCCGGCGACCGGTACCCCCAGGCCGAGCCTGAGGCGCAAGGTCTATGCCACGCTCAATGTCCGCGCGGGTGCCAGCGCCGCCACCGGCACGCAGATCTTGAACTCCGCGGTGGCGAACACGGGTGGCTCCGGCACCGTGGTAATCACCCAGTTGGACAGTCTGACGCTGAACGGCAGGAGCGGAACCGGCACGGGAATCGTCTTGGGGAAATATCGCACCCAACGGGCGCGCCTGGTCAACCTGACGCCCTTCTTTCCCGGCTCCACCGAGCCCTGAACGGTTTTTTTGTATGGGTCGCGCACGCTCCGTCTGCAAGGGAGGCGGAGCGTGCGAATCCCGTTTTTCCCTCCCCCCGGGTTAGGATTCTTTCCGTCACTCCCACCTGAAACCAACGCGCAGCGCGAAATTCCCCATGATCAAAAGCCTTTCTTTCATCCTGCTCGGGGTGGCGGCATGGGTCGCCATCGTTGCATTCACCCCGTCCGGGAATGATGACCCGGGAGGCAAGGAACCCGCGGAGGCGAGGCTGGTGTCCCCGCGCGAGCGCAAGAGCATCCGCCGGGAACCGGTGCTGGAAACCGCCCGGAGCGAGTCCGGCGCGGAGGCCGGAGCCCCGCGCAGGGAAGAGGCGCAGCAGGAGATCGACACCGCGGCGGTGACCTATTCCCCCGAGGGCGTGCGGAAGATCCGCCCCTGGCTGCTGGACGAGGATCCCGCGATCCGGGCCGCGGCGCTTGACGGGATGATACAGCTGGGCGAGCCGGACGCGGTGCCGCTGCTGCGCCATGCGGCGGCCAAGCTGCACGACCCTGCCGAAATCGCGGCTTTTCACGAGGCCGCCGACTTGCTGGCCTTGCCCGCATGGTCGGAGACGGCGGAGGCTCAGGAAGTGATCGCGGAGATCATCGAGGGCAATTCCCGGTGAACGAGGCCAGGTCCATCGAGCCGTCCGGCAACTGGCTTGCGGAGATTCTCGTGCGTTACGAGAAGCCGCTGCTCAAGCATGCCTACGGCATATGCTCCGATCGCGAGCTATCGCGCGATGCGGTGCAGGAGACCTTTTTCCGATTGATCCGCACCCGCGACAAAGGCATGCCGGAGAATCTCGCCGCGTGGCTTTTCACCGTTTGCCGGAACGTGCTCACGGACCACATGCGGCGGCAGAAGGTGGTGCAATTCGGCTGGGATCTGCCGGAGATGGAGAGCGACGAGAGCTCCTCCCCGCATCACCAGCTCGCCCGCGGGGAACAGGAGCGGAAGCTGCTCGAAATGGTGGCGGAGCTGCCGGAGCGGGAGCGGGAACTGGTAAGGCTGAAATTCCAGGTCGGGCTGAGCTACAAGGAGATCGAGGAGATCACGGGGATATCCCAGGGGAACATCGGCTATTTCCTGCACCGCGCGGTGAAGGAGCTGAAGGACCGCTGGCAACGGGAAGGAGGAGAGGCGTGAAGGACCCCTTCGAGGAATTCCTGGAGGACGCGATGGCGGGGCCGGATCTGGAACTGGGCCACGAGATGCGGCGCCGCCTGCTGGAGTCCGCCGTTTCGGGCGAGGCCCCCGAGGGGGAGAACGTGATCCGGATGGATCATCCCGAAGACGCGGACGAGCAGGCGGGATTCGACTGGATGGTGGGCGAACTGCCCGCCAGCAGGGGCTTGCTGGAGCGGATGATCGAGGACCGGAGATTTTTCACCCTTCTTGACCGGAACCGCCGTTTCCTGATCACGCTCCGGCAGGCCATGCGGGGCGAAGGGGCGGCAGCCGTACCTGCGGAACGCAAGCGCCCGGTGCCCATCGCGGCATTCGCCGCCGCCGCGGCGGTGGTGCTGGCGGCAGGAACGGTTTTCTTGAACCGGCCCGCCGGGAAAGCCCAGCCGCAGATGGCCGCGGGCGGGGCCGCTGCGGAGGGTGCCGCAGCCCCTGCGCCCCGGGCGGCGCAGGACGGGCCTGCAGGGGCGGCCGAAACCAGACAGGCGGCCCGGCTGCCGGGCAGCGGGGAGGCTTCTCCGCCGGATGTGCCAGCGCCGGTGATTCCGGGCTTCGCCCCGATGCCCGAGCCCGGGGATCTGCCGGGGATCGCAGGGCTGGGCGGTAGCGGCCAAAGCCTGCCTGCAGCCGCAGGCCCGACGGAAGAAGAGCCGGAGATGGCTCTGAACCTTCCGCCGCGGAGGGGTGAAAGCGTGCCGGAAGATGCGGCTTATTCGTTGTTCGAAACCGAGGAAGCACCTGAAATCGCGGCTCTCGGCGATTACGAATTTTTCTCCGATACCGGCCTGCGAGGGGGATGGTACTTCCGCTCGGGAGACCCGGCATCGACCTCCCTGGTGGATGACGACGGCACGATTCCGGAGCCGGGTGCGGCGATTCCCGTGGTGATCGGGATGATGGTGCTGCTCCTGCGGAGAAAACGCGCGGAGCGCGGAGAGCGCTGAAGGCTGGCCGCTCACGCGATTGCGTAATGATGAATCGCCGGGCAATCGGGCATCATGGGGATGTTCGGGTTTCCAAACATACAGACCTCACATGAGCACCCAGGAAAGAATCAATCAGTTGGCCTTGGCGGCCCTCCGTGCGGCTCCTCCTACGGCGGGTATTCCGAAGCCGGTGACCTTCATGCCCTCTTTCGAAAAGCTCCGTTCGGCGGAGTTCGCGACACCGGGAAAGATCGTTCCGGTGCTGCCCGCGCCGCCTGCCGCAGGTGGCGATCCTGCGCGGCCGGTGGCGGTGTCCGGCGCTATGCCGGTCGCTTGAGCGCCGTGCCTCCTCAGGGTTTTCCCAGGAGAGCTTCCCGCAGGAGCGGGGCCGAGGCTTCCTCGTCCCAGTAGCCGAAGCCGGCCTTCCAATCCCAGAGGGTCCAGGGCAGGCCGCGCTTTTCCGCAGCGAGCCTGAAATCCCGGACGTAACGGCTGCGGCTTACCGGGTCGGCCTTCTTGTAGGCCCCGAATTCGCCGATGTGGACGGGTCTGCCGAAGTGCCGGGACCAGGCCGCGGCGTCGTCCAGAAGGGTCTGGAAGACGGCGGAAGTGCAGGGGTTGTCGCTGCCGCGGCGGGTGTTGTAGGCCTCCAGCCATGAGGCGAGGGCGGTATTGCCGCGCAGGGACTCCGGCAGGGGGACGGGGCGCGGCGGCGGCCCGGGG
>CBFGVD010000072.1:0-10397 GCA_965651965.1 uncultured Verrucomicrobiaceae bacterium
CGTTCCCGGCCTGCACCGCCCTCATGATCCCCGGCACGCCGAGCACGGAATCCTTCCGGAAGACGGTGGGGTCCAGGAAATCGTCGTCGATGCGGCGGTAGATCACGTCCACCCGCACCAGCCCCTTCGTGGTGCGCATGTACACGAAATCATCGAGCACCACCAGGTCGCGGCCTTCCACGATCTCGATGCCCATCTCGCGGGCCAGGTAGCAGTGCTCGAAATAGGCGCTATTGTAACAGCCCGGGGTGAGCAGCACGCAGACCGGCTCGCCTTCCCGGTGCGGGGAGACGTGGTGGAGCATGTCCAGCAGTTCCCGCGGGTAGGCATCCACCGGGCGCACGCCCAGGGATTCGAACAAGCTGGGAAAGGCCCGTTTCAGCGCGTTCCGGTTCTCCAGCAGATAGGAGGCTCCGGAAGGGCAGCGGCCGTTGTCCTCCAGCACGTAGTAGGTTCCGTCCGCCCCGCGGATCAGATCGCTGCCGCAGATGTGGATGTAAATGTCCTTCGGCACGTTGATACCGCGGAATTCCGGGCGGTAGTGCTTCGCTTCCTCAATGTAGAAACGCGGAATGATCCCGTCCCGCAGGATGTGCTGCTCGTGGTAGATATCGTGCAGGAAGAGATTCAGCGCGATGATCCGCTGGGTCAGCCCGGCCTCCAGATGCTCCCACTCCGCGGCGGGAATCACCCGCGGCACGGGATCGAAGGGAAAGATCCGCTCCGTCCCGCGGTCGTCGTGATAGACATTGAAGGTCACGCCCTGCCTCAGGAAATGCTGCTCGCAGGAAGCGCGGCGAGCCTCGAAATCATCCGTGGCGAATCCGGAAAAGCGGTTGAGCAAGGCCCGGTAGTGAGGCCTCACCTCGCCGCCGGGGGCGAACATCTCGTCGAAAAATCCATCTGCCTCGTAGGCCTCGAACATGCGCATTCTTGGGGTGAATATTCACTCAGCAGAGGGCGGGCCAAGTCTCTCCCAATCCCGGGATACCATCTTCTAGCGGACATGCCCGGCGGGTAAAGCAGGCATTTGCCGCCCGGGCCGGACAGGAGCCCCGCGCGCACCCCCGGATGCCTCAGCGCACGGACTCGAAGACACCGCCGCCGAGCAACCGGCCGCCCTCGTAAAACGCGCAGATCTGCCCCGCGGCGATCGCCCGCTGCGGGATCTGGAAGCGCAGGTCCAGCTTGCCGTCCTCCCGCGGGACGATCCTTGCGCGCTCGGCCTTCGCGCGGTAGCGCGGCTGGGCTTCCAGCCACAGCGGCCCGCCGAAGCCCGTGCCGATGGTAGAGACGCTTCCGATGACGCATTCCGCGGCGTAGAGGCCCGGGGTGCCGCTTTCGTCCCAGCCCACCACCAGGCGGTTCTTCTCCAGATCCTTGCCGACGACGACGTAAGCCATGCCCTCGCGGGGGGAGGCGACGCCGTGGCCCTTCCTCTGGCCAAGGGTGTAAAGATGCAAGCCGCGGTGCTCCCCCAGCACCTTCCCCGCGGTATCCACGATCTCGCCGGGCCGGTCCGGGATGTAGTGGCGGATGAAATCGCTCATCCGGATATCCCCGATGAAGCAAATGCCCTGGCTGTCCTTTTTCGCCGCGGTGGGCAGGTCGTGGCGGCGCGCCACTTCCCGGACCTCAGGCTTGAGCAGTTCCCCGGCGGGGAACATCGCGTGCTCCGCCTGGCGGGTGGTCATCAGGGCCAGAAAGTAGCTCTGGTCCTTGTTCGGATCCGCGCCGCGCAAGATGGCGGGCCGCCCGTCCGGCAGGGTCCGCTTGCGCGCATAGTGGCCGGTGGCCACGGCCTCGAAGCCCTGCTCCAGCGCGTAGTCCAGGAAGACCCCGAATTTCATCTCCCGGTTGCACCACACGTCCGGATTCGGGGTGATGCCGCCGCGGTAGCCCTCCACCAGATAATCGACGATGCGTTCCTTGTATTGATCGATCAAATCGACCACGCGGAACTCGATCCCGAGCTTGCGCGCCACGGCCAGGGCGTCCTCCAGATCCGTTTCCCATGGGCAATCGCCGGGCAAGCCCTCGGCATTGATCCAGTTTTTCATGAAGGCGCCGGAGACCTCGTGCCCTTGCTCGATCAAAAGGGCGGCGGCGGCGGAGCTGTCCACCCCGCCGGAAAGTCCCACCAGCACCTTCGCCATGGCGGGAGTGGAGAACGGGGCCGCCGCCCTGCCAAGTGGAAATGGAACATCGGTTCGACAAGCGGGACGATCGTGCGATGCTACCGGGCATGACCCGCAGGGACAGCATCCTCATGCTCGCCGCCGGAGCGGCGGGACTCCCCGGCAGCGCCTCCGCGGCGGAAAAGGCCCCCGCGCCGATCCTGCGACCGATCCCCTCCACCGGTGAAAAATTGCCCGTCATCGGCATGGGCACCTGGCAGACCTTCGATGTCCGGCCGAAGGAAGCCGCGCCGCTGGAAGCGATCATGCAGGCCTTCGTGGAACTCGGCGGCAAGGTGCTGGATTCCTCCCCCATGTACGGGAATTCCGAGGAAATCGCCGGGCACATGATCGGGAAATTCGGCCTGCGCGCGAAGCTCTTCGTCGCCACCAAGGTCTGGACCACCGGCAAGACCCGGGGGATTGAGCAGATGAAATCCTCCATGGAAAAGCTCCGGGCCAAGCCGATCGACCTGATGCAAGTGCACAACTTGCAGGATGCCGCTACGCATCTGGATACCCTGCGCGGGTGGAAGAAGGAGGGCATCGTCCGCTACATCGGTATCACCCACTACACCTCGAGCGGCTATCCCGCGGTGGAAAAGCTGCTCGCCGCGGAGACCCTGGATTTCGTGCAGATCAATTATTCCGTGGCCGAGCGGGAGGCGGAGAAGCGGCTGCTGCCGCTGGCGAAAGATCGCGGGGTGGCGGTGATCGCGAACCGGCCTTTCGCGGGCGGGCAATTATTCGCGAGGCTGCGCGGCCAAGCACTGCCCGGATGGGCAAAGGAGATCGGCTGCGCAAGCTGGGCCCAGGCGATGCTCAAGTTCACCGTCTCCCACCCGGCACTAGCCTGCGCGATTCCCGCGACCTCCAAACTGCATCACCTGAAGGACAACATGCAGGCAGGCCGCGGCAGCCTGCCGGACGAGGCGATGCGAAAACGGATCGCGGAGGAAATCGCCGCCGCTTGAGCGCGGTGGCAGCCGGATGCGCCGGAACAACAGCGCGATCCCCGGGCACTCCCGTCCGCCCGGCCGCATTATCGGCAGCGCCTCAATCTTCCGGCAGCTCGATGGAATCCGGGGGGACATCCTCCGGAATGCCTTGTTCCGCCTCGATCAGTTCGTCCGGATCCACCGGTAGGGCCTTGGGAATGTCTTCGATGGCAGGCAAGTCCCCCGCACCTTCCAAGGGTTCCACGGGCTGAGCCTTCAGCACGCCGTCCCCAGCGCCTTCCCCGGCGGGCAGGTCTTCCGCACCCGGGGGGGGGGCTGGAGGAGGATCGCCGGTTTCCTCGACGATTTGGACGGCCTTCGGCGCAGGAGCCACGATATCCTTGAACTCGTCCTTCAGCGGCTCGAAGAAAGCGGGAATGATCGGTGCCGCATTCCGGCTGCCGCTGGGATTCTCGCCCGGACGGCCTTCATACACCGCGGCAAAGGCGAAGCGCGGCTCCTCGAAGGGCAGGAAACCGGCGAACCACGCCAGGTTGCTGGTGGAATTCCACTGGGCGGTGCCGGTCTTCCCGCAGAGCTGGGTGAAACTCAGGCCCGCCGAACGGCCGGTGCCGCTCGTCACCACGTCCCGCATGCCTTCCCGCACGACCTCGATGGCCTTGGCATCCACGCCGAGCCAGTTCCGGCGCTCCGGGACGGCCTGCTTGATCACCCGGCCGTAGGGATCCTGCACCTGCATGACGAGATGGAGCTTCGGCAGCACGCCGCCGTTGGCGATGCCCGCCATGGCCTGGGCCATCTGGAGCGGGGATACTTCCAGCGATCCCTGGCCGATGGAGAGGTTGAAATCGTCCCCGTCCTTGAAGCGGCGGTTGTGCTTGCGCTGCATCCACTCGGTGGTGGGCACCAGGCCCTCCGTCTCGCCGACGACGGGCAGGCCGCTCTTTTCGCCGAAGCCGAAGCGCCGCGCGGTACCGAGGAAGGTGGGCGCGTTCAGGCGCATGCCCACCTGGCCGAACCAGATATTGTTCGAGGACGCCAGGGCCTGCTTCACGTTGATGGAACCGGCCGCGCGCTTGTTGTGATTGTGGAAGGTGTGGCCGCCCAGAGTGATGGCTCCGGCGCAGTAAATCTCGGTGGATTCCGTGACCTCGCCGGTATCGAGCGCGGAAAGCGCCACGAAGGGCTTGAAAGAAGAGCCCGGCGGGTAGGCGGACTGGAAGGCACGACCCACGAGCGGCTTGCCGGCATCCTCGTTCAGCTCCTTGAAATCCTTGTCCGAAATGCCGGGAATGAAGCGGTTGAGATCGAAGGACGGGCGCGAGGCCATCACCAGCACCTCGCCGGTATTCACGTCGATCAGCACGAAGGCGCCGCGGCGGACCTTCTTTTTCAACACGCCTTCCGCGTGGTCTTGCCAGGATTTGTTCAGGGTGGTGACCACGGCACCGCCGGGGCGCGGGCGCTTGACCTGTTCCTTCAGCAGTTCCCTGCCCTGCTCGTCGTAGAGCAGTTTCTTCATCCCCGCTTGGCCGGTGAGCTCGCGGTTGTAGAGATATTCCAGGCCGGAGCGGCCTTCGCTCTCCTCCCACATCGGCTCGTTGTAATTGATCGGTCCGGTGGGCAGCTTGCCGACGCTGCCGGTGTAGCCCACGATGTGTGCCGCCAGATCCTTGCCGGGATAGTAGCGCTGGTACACCGGGTGGAGGATGAGCCCCTTGGCCAGAGAAGGCTCGATCTTCTTGCGCTCCTCCACCCCCAGGTGGCTGGAGATGAGAAGCGGCAGCCAGCGCCGGTCCCGGTAGTGGTTCCACAGTTCGTCGTCCGTGGGCTCCTGCACGCCGGGGTAGAGGGCCTTCGCCCGGGCGATCCGGCTGCGGCCCCACTCGACGACGAACGCGCGGTCGGCTTTTTCGAATTGCTCGTACTGGAGGCCGATCTGCCAGGCCACCCGGTTCTGGGCGAAGGCCGCACCGGCGCGATCCAGGATCGGCCCGCGGGGCGCGGGGATGGACTGCGTGATGGTCCGCGCGTCCTTCCGCGTGAAGATGGAAGCGTCGCTGGCGGAAACTCCCGGCGCGGGCCGGTCCGGCAGCGAGGCGAGTTCCTGCGCCGGGGCGGCGGAGGCCGCGAGGGCTCCGAGCAGTAGATGGGAGAAAGGGCGTCTCACGGGCAGGTCCGCTCGAATTTAGCCGCTTCCGGGCGGAGGGCAACGCTCAATCCCAGCCGGAACGGGCACCACCAGCGGTGTCCTCGTCCCTAATCACCATCGCCGGTTGCCGCATGCGGCGAATCAAGGCCTTACGGAGATTCACCATCTGCCCTTTTGATCGGGCCCCGAACGGAATCCTCGACAACCCGATCCCGGATTTGCCGAGATGGTGGATCAGGACGGCTGCATTGGGGAAGGTCCTACCACAGCCCGAATTTCCCGAACTTCACCGCATAGAGCCCCATCAGCAGGTTTGCCGTGGCGTGCATGATGACGCAGGCGCCCAGGTTCTTGCTCCAGACGCAGAGCAGGTAGGTCAGGGAGCCGTAGATGAAGGCACCCGCGTAATCCACCGGAGCATGGGCGACCATGAAAAGCACGGTGACGATGGCATAGGACTTCCACGAAGCCTCGCCGAATGGGCGCTTCCAGTAGTCCCCTTCCCAATCGCTGGCGAATCGCATCATGAAGGAACGCCACAGGATTTCCTCCACCAGGGCGACCACCACCACGGCGCGCAGGAAGCGCAGGAGCAGCGCCGCCCAGTAGGCGGGCGTGCCTTCGCCGAAGGCCTCGCCGGGATTGAAGCCCTCCCTCCGCGCGGCCAGGCCGAGCCACTTCCGCCAGCCTTCCGTCTCCCCGCTCAGGCCCAGGCGGTCGTACATCACGGTCGGCAGCAGCCAGAAACCGATGCCGACGGCGCCGAAGACGATCCCGGCGAGGGACCATTTCAAGGACCACCGGAATTCGTAGAACTTCCACCAGCGGACCAACAGCGCGAGCGTCGCCAGGGTCTGGAGCGGATAGAGCCATTGCTCCGGCCAGTGCCGCCACCAGGGTGCCGCCGGGTGCTCCCAGAGGAAGAAGCTCCCGAAAATCTGCAGGAGCAACATGAAGCCCATGAAGACCGCGAAGGGCACCACCTGGGCGCGGACCCAGGCATCGGTACGGTTAAGACGCAGAAAATCGGGTTCCTGAGGGGAGGATGACATCGGCCTGGGCAAAAAGAACGCCCGGCGGCAAGCTTGCCGCCGGGCCCGGAAATTCAGAGTCGTCCGACAAAGCGCTCCATCTTGTCCATGGCCAGCTTCAAATCGTCGAAGCCGGTGGCGTAACAGCAGCGCAGGAAGCCTTCGCCGGAGATGCCGAAGGCGCTGCCCGGGACGGCGGCCACGCCCTCCTCTTCCAGCAGGCGCATGGCGAATTCCTTGCTGGAAAGGCCCGTCTCCCGGATGTCCGGGAAGACGTAGAAAGCCCCGCCGGGCGAGTGGCAGCTCAGGCCCATCTGGTTCAGGCGCTTGACCAGGAAATCCCGCCGCTGGTGGTAGGCATCCCGCATTTTCGCGACTTCCGGCGCGCCGTTCTCCAGAGCCTCGATCGCGGCCATCTGGCTCATGATCGGCGCGCAGAGCATGGAGTACTGGTGGATCTTCATCATCGCCTCCGTGATAGGCTGCGGCGCGCAGGCGTAGCCCAGGCGGAAGCCGGTCATGGCGAAGGCTTTCGAGAAGCCGTGCAGCAGGATGGTGCGCTCCTTCATGCCGGGCAGGGAGGCGATGGAGAGGTGCTCCTCTCCCTCATAGCGCAGTTCGCTGTAGATCTCATCCGTAAGGACGAAGAGATCGTGCTCGATGCAGAGCTTGGCGATGCCTTCCAGATCCTCCCGGTTCGCGGTCGCGCCGGTGGGGTTGGTGGGGAAATTCAGCATCAGCACCCGGCTCTTCGGCGTGATGGCCTTGGCGAGTTCCTCCGGCTTGAGCGAGAAACCGTCGCGCTTGTGCGTGTGAACTCCCACGGCGGTGCCGTAGGCCATCACGATGCTGGGCGAATAAGAGACGTAGCAGGGCTCGTGGTAGATCACCTCGTCGCCCGGATTGATCAGGGCGCGCAGGGCGATGTCGATGGCTTCCGAGACGCCGACGGTGACGAGCACCTCCGTGAGGGCGTCGTACCGGACATGGAAGAAATCGGAAACGTAGCGGGCGATGGCCTTGCGCAACGCGGGCAGGCCCAGATTGGAGGTATAACTGGTGTGGCCTTTTTCCAAGGCGTAGATGGCGGCTTCGCGAATATGCCAGGGAGTCGTGAAATCCGGCTCGCCGACGCCGAGGGAGATGACGCCCTCCCGGCCTTGGACGAGCTCGAAGAAATCGCGGATCCCCGAGCGGGGGATGCCTGCGATCTGACGGGCGATTTTCTGCGAATAGTCCATATACTTGCCCGGATCCTGCCGGGGGCGCGCATTTCAGGGGGGAAAGCGCCCGGCGTCAACGGCGGGGAATGGCGGACTTCCGGGAACGGCAGGGCTTGCGCGGCGCGCGCGGGGCGGCTTCCATCGGGGCTCATGCCACCTTCCTTCACCCCGTTTTCCGCGATGCACGGCTGGTCGGTGGCGGCGGGCCTTGCAGGGATCGCGGCGCTGATCCTGCTGGGGAAGACGGGCGGGCGCAACGAGCGGATCGCGCGCGGCATCCTGACGTTTCTGTGCCTCGCCGCCTTCGCTTATTCCCAGGCCGCCTGGGCGACGATAGAAGGCGACCGGGACCTGGATAGCGCCCTGCCCCTCCACCTTTGCGATGTCGCCGCTTTCATCGGCGGTTTCGCCTTGCTCACCGGCCACCGCCTGCTCGCCACCCTCACGTATTTCTGGGGCCTGGCGGCCACGGTGCAGGCCCTGGCGACTCCTGCCATCACCGTCGGTTTTCCCCACCCGGCCTACATCGCGTTCTTCGTCCACCATTTCGCGGTGGTGGGCGCGGCGCTGTACCTGCCGCTGGTGCTCGGCTGGCGGGCGGAGCGGCCGTGGTGGAAGACGCCGCTGCAGGTCTGGCTCTGGGGAAATGCCTACCTGGCGCTCGCCATGGGCGCGAACGCCTGGCTGGGCACGAATTTCGGCTTCGCCGCGCGGAAGCCGGTGAATCCCAGCCTGCTGGACCACATGGGTCCCTGGCCGGTCTATCTGCTGTGGATGCAGGTTCTCGCGCTCATCCTGTTCTCCCTGCTGGCCCTGCCGGTGCTGCGGCGTGCCGGGAAATGATTTGGTCCCCCGGGAAAGCGGCGTTATATCGCCCCCGCACATGAGCGAAACCGCCGACAAGCAGAAGCGCCCCCGCGTGAACGTCCGACGCCCGGACGTGATGACCCAGGTGAATGCCGAGGTCGAGCGGCACTATCGCTCCTCCATCGTCGAAAAAATCCGCGGGAACGGCGGTGAAATCACCATCGGCAATACCACCGTGCGCCTGGCCCAGCAGTTCGGTTTCTGCTACGGGGTGGAGCGGGCGATCGATCTGGCCTATGCGGCGCGCCGCGTTTTCCCGGATCAGAAAATCTATCTCATCGGCGAAATCATCCACAACCCGGAGGTGAACCGCCAGCTCGTGGACATGGGCATCGTCTCCCTGCCCTGGCAGGAACTGACGGACGACTACGACCGCCTGAGCGAGGAGGACGTGGTGATCGTGCCCGCCTTCGGCGCGCCGACGAACTTCATGGACAAGATCGGCGAGCGCGGCTGCTACGTGGTGGATACCACCTGCGGGGACGTGATGAAGGTCTGGCGGCGCGTCCGCGGCTACGCGAAGGACGGCATCACCTCCATCATCCACGGCAAGGCCGGGCACGAGGAAACCCAGGCTACCGCCTCCCGCGCGATGGGGGACGACGGCAAGGGCCACTACCTGATCGTGCTGACCCTGGATGAAACGGACGCCGTCTGCAGCTATATCCGCGAAGGCGGGGACAAGGAGGCGTTTCTCAAGCGTTTCGCCCACGCCGCTTCGGAGGATTTCGACCCCGATCTCCACCTCGCCAAGGTGGGAGTGGCGAACCAGACCACGATGCTCAAGAGCGAGACGGAGGAGATCCAGCGCCGCGTCCGCGCGGCCGTGGAGGCCCGGGACGGTTCGGCGGACAATTTCATCTTTTTCGATACCATCTGCGGGGCCACCCAGGAGCGGCAGGACGCGCTCTTTGAAATGCTGCGCCGGCCGATGGACATGCTCTTCGTCGTCGGCGGCTACAACAGCTCGAACACCACGCACCTGGTGGAGATCGGCGAGCAATCCCTGCCGACCTTCTTCATCCGGAATGCCGCCTGCCTGGAATCCCTGGAGCAGATCGTCCACTTCGACCTGCACGAGAAATCCGAGATCGCGAGCAGCTACCCCTCCGTGCTGCTGGGGGAAAAGCCCGTGGTCATCGGCATCACCGCCGGAGCCTCCTGCCCGAACAATCTGATCGAAGACACGATCTTCCGGATCTTCGAGATGCGCGGGGTGAGCCGGGAGACGGTAAAGGCGCTGTAGGCATAGTCGAGGAACCGTTGCCTGCACTCTCCTTTGACGGACGCAACGGGATTCGTTAGGCTACGGGCATGTTGTCCACCCTTGAGCTGAAGAACTTCCGCGGACTGGAGCACGTCCGCTTTGAAAACTTGGGGCGGGCGAATTTGATCGTCGGCGGGAATAACACGGGGAAGACGACGATTCTGGAGGCGCTTGTAATGCTCCACGGAAACAAGCTCCAAGTTAGCAACCTTCCTTCCACTTTCCGCCGTCTTCCAAAAAACGAGGCCGACGCTATTCCCGCTTTCTGGAAGATGCTGCCTAAGGATCGATCACCAAGCACTTTTCTTATTAGCGACGGAGAAACGAACATTCGCCTAATAATTAAAGACAAACGGTGGACATTCGCCCAAACCACCAGGGGCGCAGAAAACGTCGTCCTATCGTTTCAAGACCATAATATTTCTATCCGAGGAAGTATCACGCGATTTTCAATTTCGGTGCTTTCAACCAATCAGGCTGATCCGGCTGGCGTTTCAGAACTATTCAATCAAATCGCCCCACTTAATCCGGAAAATGAAGACCGACTCGAAAATCTTCTCCGAGAGTCAATAGAACCGCGGCTTCGCCGACTCAGATATGCGAAACCGCAAGGAACAACAACACATCTTGTTTATGTCGACACCGGAGAAGGAGCAATGCTTCCTTTCACACAGCTCGGTCAAGCCTTTGCCCGCACTTTACAGATCTATTGTGAGATCTT
>CBFGVD010000073.1:0-10397 GCA_965651965.1 uncultured Verrucomicrobiaceae bacterium
TCTTTTCCTGGGATGATACGGCGGGGGCAAGGCCAGAGAGGGCACCGGCTGAGAGGAAATGACGGCGTTTCATATCGCTCCCCGCAGAGACCACGGCTCGTGCGGGATTGCAAGCCCGCGGCTCACCTTCACCGCGAAGAAGCGGCGTTTCCGGACACGGCTTAGCGGCGGCGGAAGGGCTTCGCCGCGGTGCCGGGCTTCTCGAAGGTCAGGCGGGTTTGCGAGGTCACGCGCAGGTCGGCATTCAGGCTGTTCACCAGCATTTCCTCGATGGTGTAGCCCTTGCCGCCGGGGATCTTCATCACGCTGTTGACCTGGAATTCCTTGAGCGCCCTGCCCTGCTTGTCGTGCGCCCGGATCTGCCAGAAGGCACCGTATTTTTTATGGACCCACACGTACACTGCGGCGAAGGCCCCGGTCCCCGGCTTCGGATTGTCCAGGCGCACCTTGTAGCAATCTTCCCCCCGGATTTTCTCTTCGCCCTCCAGCCGCGCGTTCGGCCAGTAGAGGAAGCGCAGGGTCAGGTCCTCGTAGGTCACGTCCGTGCCGCTGATCCGCTGCGTCAGCTTGGAGCCGGGGAAGGGCTTCGTGCCGCCCTGCCCGTCCACGCTCATCAGCGTGGCCTGTTCGTCGCCCATGCGGATGTGGAAGCGCTCGGCATTCGCGAGCATGAACTGCATGTTGTTCTCCCGGATGAAAAGGCTCACCGGCACGTCCTTCAGCCCGTCCTTCCGGATCACGCCGTGCAAGTCCATCTGCTCCAGGGTGGCGGACAGGCGGATGCGCCGGATCATCTCCGCCGCTTCCGGCTGCTGCGCGTGAAGCGGGGCGATGGCGGCGGCGAGGAGCAAGGCGGGGAACAGGACTTTCATGGCGGGTCACGGTGGCCCCGCCCCGGGGCATGCGCAAGTCCGGGCCGGGATTCGCAAAAAGAGCGCCGCGAATGACCCGGATTTTTCAAATTCCTGCCATTAGGTGCTTGATGCCGGACAGGGGGGCGAAGTGGAATTCCCCGGCCACACGTTCCCCTCGCCAGCACCCCACCTACATGAGCCTACGCACGCAGCTTACGGAAATTTTGCCGCCTCTCCTGCCGAGCAATCCGTCGGAGGCGATCAAGGGGACCGAGCTGATCCGCTTGGCCCGGCTGCAGCTGAACGGGGCCTATTCGGATGCGTCCCTGCGCTATCATTTCTCCATCATGTCCTGCGACCCCGCCTCGCCGATCGCGAAGGTGGAAAAGGGCCAGGGCTACTACCGCCGCACCGCTCCCGTACCCGCGCTGACCGGCGCGCAGGAGCTGCTGGCACTCAGCCACGGGCGGCTGGATGAATTCGGCTCCGACCACGAGGCGGTCGATCTCGCCCTCGAGCGTCTCCGCAAATTCCGCGCCGTCGTGACCCGCTACTACGAGGTGAACGGCCGCTTCCCCTTCACCTTCCGCCACGCCTTTTCCCAGGGCGCGCCTTTGGGAAACCTGTGGAAATTCCCGGAAGTCGTTCTGGTCGATTGGGAAACGGGCGATGCCCCGGATGAAGAACTGGCCTTGGACCCCGGCATGCTCGCGCTCAAGCAGCGGCTCGGTCTCGCGCCCTTCCGCCTGCACGCCGCGCGGCTGCGGATCCAGCCCTCGCTGGATAGCTTCCGGGAGGATTTCTTCCAGGCCCTCTCCGCCTCGATGTGGTCGCAGGGCGGCGAACTGCTCTATGCCGCGCCGATCGAGGACGAGGCGCTGGCGGACGGCCTGCGCCGCCTGAACGCCGCCTTCGGCGTGGGCGTAATCTCCTTCGGCCTTACGGCCCAGGCGCTGGACGACCTGCCCCGCCCTGCCAACATCCTCAACGCCCACCCGAAGGAAACCGAAGCCCTGATGGAGCGCCTGGACGTCAACCGCATCGCCGCGCCGCACTCCCGCCAGCACATCGACTGGCAGGCTCTGGACGGACTGCGCCGGGAAAGCCCGGAAATTGGCAAGCTGATCCACTGGCTGACCGCCTGCATCGAAAAAGGCCGCGCGGAAGCCTACCGGGACGAAGCCTGACCCGCGGGAAAATCCGGTACGACGCTTTCGGACTGCGGCGTGCCCGCGCAGTCCAAAGGAAAGCCCGCTCCCGCCCGGTCCGATCCGACTTTTGAGGCGGATTCCACTTTGACCTGCGGGTCCGGGCCGCCATTCTCCCCGCCACCGATGCCTGGAGCGCCCGTCAACATCATCTGCATGAAGTGGGGAAAACGATACCCCGCCCGCTACGTGAATATCCTGTACCGCTCCATCGGCAGGAACCTCTCCCGGCCTTTCCGTTTCATCTGCCTGACCGACAACACCGGGGGTCTCGTGGAAGGCATCGAAACCCTCCCCTTCCCGGACAATCCGGGCATCACCCAGGCGAAGTGGCCGAATGTCTTCCTCAAGCTGGTGATGACGCGGGACGGCTTCGCGGACCTGCTAGGCCCCACCCTTTTCCTCGACCTGGATCTGGTGATCCTGGATTCCATCGATTGCTTCTTCGACTACAAGCCGGGGAAGAACTGCATCATCCACAACTGGATCGAGCGCCGGAAGCAGATCCTCCGCCCGCGGCCGGAGATCGGGAATTCCTCCATTTTCCGCTTCGAGGCGGGCGCGTCCCAATACATCTACGACACCTTTCTCCGGGAAATGGACCGGGCGCAGGACCGCTCCGTCTTCCAGACCGAGCAGGCCTTCCTGACCTATGCGATGAAAGAGCGCTACTGGTGGCCGGAGGAATGGGTCCGGAGTTTCAAATACAACTGTCGCCCGCCCTTCCCGCTCAACCTTGCGGTCGCACCCAAAAAGCCGGAAGGGGCGAAGTTCCTCGTCTTCCACGGCAAGCCGGACCCGCCCGATGCGGTGCAGGGCCTCGCCACCGGGAAACTGCACCACCGCGTGCGGCCGGCTCCCTGGGTGGCGGACTATTGGCGGGAGTAAAGGTAGTCCGCCCGGGCTCCGGGCGGATCGAGCGGTCCCCGGCATCTCCTCTCCATCACCCTCCCGGGATCCGGATCCGGCACCCGGCGTATCATACCGGAGCCGAGAGTTGATCCGACTTTTCGATCATTCCAGCAGGGACGACGGATTTCACGGATTGGACGGATTTCACGGATTTCACGGAAAAGCCCTTGGAAGGAAGGCTTTGGAGACTTCTATATCCGTGTATTCGGTGTATTCCGTGGTTTTCAAGACTTGGCCGGAATCGTCCGGTTTGCCCTGCGATTTCGCATCACCCGGGAGCGAGCAGCGAGAAAGGCCACCAGGGTAGATTCCGCAGCAGGCCGAAGAGCAGCACGCAGGACACGAGCCCCCAGGCGAACCAGCCGGGGATGCGCGGCAAGGCCGCCCCCTGCCCCCGCCATTCCCGCAGGATGGCGATGCCGAGCAGCACCGCCGCCGCCACGCCCAGCAGCACCACCAGAGGATTCATCGCCAGCGCGCCGGGCAAATCCCCGGCCAGCAAGCGGTCCGCGCAACGGGTGCCGCCGCAGCCGGGGCAATGCAACCCGGTGAGGCTGCGGATCCCGCAGGGCGGCACCTGGCTTTTTAGCCCGGGCCACAGGGCGCGCAGGAGGAAAAAGCCCGGCACCCCGGCCGCGGCGAGCCATGTCCAGGGGTGCCGGAGACGCATGGCGGAAGATCAGGGGCCGAGCGGGGCACGCTCCTGCTGACGCTGTTCGATTTGCTCGCGCATCTGCTGGCGCATGTTTTCCGGGAACCAATTGATCATCTTTTCCTGCCTCTCCTGTTCGCTCATACCCATGAACTGCAGGGCCAGGATGGCCATGAGAATGCCGAGAATCAGGCCGACATAGCCGGTGACGAGGCCGGCGCGGGCCATGCCCTTCCCGCCGTAGCGCTGCGGGTCGCCCTTCGCCTTCCCGCTCGCGATGTGGCCCATGACGATGGCCGCGATGGCGAGGGGGATGGAAAAGTACCACATGCAGCAGCCGATGAGGCAGAGGATCCCGGAGATCATGGCGGCGATGGCCAGGCCCTGGGAAGGCTGTGCAAGGGGGAGACCGGAGGGGCCGGGACCCGCATGGGCGGGAGCGCGATAGGGTTCCGGTGCCGGGGCGGAAGCCGTGCCCGCCGCGGGCTGGGACGCGGCTCCGGCGACCGCGGGTGGTGCGGCCTCTTCTTCCTTCAGTTCCGGGATAGCGGAGACGGGCATCCAGTCGGACATCCCCTCCCGCCAGGCGAGATCGGAGGGCGAGATCTCGCCGCGGGTGATGCGGGACTTGAGCTCTTCCAGGTTTACGGGGCCCTTTTGGCTGCCGTTCGTTGCGTAGTACCAGTTCATGCGATCTTGGAAGGGTTAGGGACCGGAGGTCGCGAAGGCGATCCCGAAAAACAGGATAAATCCCACGGTGAGGGCTATGGCGACATAGCCGAGCACGAGCCCGGCGATGGCCATGCCCTTGCCGGCCATGGGCACGGGGCTGCTCCGCATCTGGGAAAGGGCCAGATGGCCGCAGATCACCGCGGGAATGGCCAGCAGGGCCGCAAAGTAGCAGGTCAGGTAGCCCACGATGCCGCAGACCATGCTGGCGATCGCCAGGCCGCTGGTGGGTGCCACCGGGGTCACGTAGTAGCCGGGCGGGGCGTAGGTGGCCGCGTAGGGCTGGACCGGCGCCCCGTTCAGCTCGGGCACGCTGCCCATGGGGCTCCAGTCTTTCATCCCGTCCCGCCAGACCAGGGTTTCCGGCACCACGCTGCCCGCGGCGATGAGGGCGCGCAGTTCGTGATCTTCCACCGGGCCGGTCTGGCCGGCGGGCGAGCCGTAGTACCACTGTGGCATGATTCTTTTTTCCCGGGGAGGTTCGGCAAAAGGTTCTCAGGAGGCGCGGGCGGGCAGCGGCCGCACCGGGTCCGTGTCCGCGGCGTAATCCACGCCCGGCAGGCCGAAGCCGAAGAGACGGTAGAACTCCTGCTGATAGCCGGAGAAGTCGGAAAGCTCGTCGATGTTCTCCGTGGTGATCTTGTTCCAGATTTCTTCCACCTCCGCCTGGACTTCCGGGCGCATTTCCCAATCGTCGATGCGGATGCGGCCCTTTTCATCCAATGCCGGGCCGCCTTCCGCGCCGTAGCGGTCCGCGAAGAGACGGTGGATCTGCTCGATGCAGCCCTCGTGGAGACCCTTGGCCTTCATGATCTTGTAGAGGATGGAGATATAGAGCGGCACGACCGGGATGGCGGAACTGGCCTGGGTGACGAGCGCCTTGTTCACCGAGACCAGGGCGGTGCCTTCCCCGTGGGCGGCGTTCATCGCGCGCGCGGTTTCTTCCAGGTGCAGCTTGGCGCGGCCGATGGTGCCGTCCGTGTAGATGGCCCAGGTCAATTCGGGGCCGATGTAGGAGTAGGCCACCGTCTTGAAGCCCTCCGCCAGCACCCCTGCGGCGGCGAGCGCGTCGATCCAGAGCTTCCAGTCCTCCCCGCCCATCACCTTCACGGTCTGGGCGATTTCCTCCTCCGTGGCGGGCTCGATCGTGACGGAGGTGATCTCCTTCTTGTCGGTATTGAGGTTCTTGTTCGTATAGGTCCCGCCGGTGGGCTTGAGCACGGACTTGTAAACCTCGCCGGTCTCCGGATCGGTCCGCCGCGGGGAAGCAAGCGAGTAGATCACCATGTCCACCTGGCCCAGATCGGCGCGGATCGCCTCGATGACCTGCGCCTTCATCTCCTTGGAAAAGGCATCGCCATTGAAGCTGCGGGCGTAGAGCCCCTCCTTGGCGGCGGCCTGCTCGAAGGCGGCGGAATTGTACCAGCCCGCGCTGGCGGTGCGGTTTTCCTCCCCTTCTTTTTCGAAAAAGACGCCGATGGTTGCCGCCCCGCCGCCGAAGGCGGGGACGATCCGGGAGGCCAGGCCGTAGCCGGTGGAAGAACCGATCACGAGGACCTTCTTGGGACACCCGGCCAGGGCCGGGCGGGACTTCACGTAGTCGATCTGCTCCTGAACGTGCGCGGCGCAGCCATCGGGATGGGCGGTCGTACAGATGAATCCACGGATCTTGGGCGAAATGATCATATCGGCAGAGGGGTTCTGACGGCTTTCCCGGCGCGAGGCAAGCACCGGAGGCAAAGGAACAGGGCAGGCAGGTTTTCCGACTACTGCATCGTAATTGCATCAAAAATGCCTTTGACAGTACCAGTCCGGAGTCTTTCACTCCCGGCACCTGAGATTCGTTCTCAATAACGACCCCCGCACGCCATGAGCCCCATCCTCTACGCCCTGAACATCGGCACCCTGGCCGCGTGGCTCACGGTATCCGGGGCGAGCACGGTGGCTTGCGTGGTCCACGTGGGCGAGCGCCTGCCGGCGCTGGTGAGCATGGGCGAATTGGAAAATTTCGAGGTCTCCGCGGAGGTGAACCTGGGTGACATGGCGAAGGGCTCCGCGGCCCCCGCCGATCCCGACCAGGAAATCACCGAAGAAGACAATATCCCGCAGGAACAGATCGCTCAAGCCGAGCTGCCGGAAGTGCCCGAAGAGCTTCCCGAGATCCCGGAAATCGCGGATGTGGAACCGCTGCCGGAAATCCCGGATTTCCCCGAGCCCGCGCCGCCGAAACCGGTGGGGAAGAAGACGCAATCCAACCCCAAGCCGCGCGCGGCCGCGACCCGGCGGACCGGCCTGGCCAAGGAAAGCACTCCCGGCGCGCGCCGGGCCTCTTCCAACGGCCAAAGCGGTGCCGGGAGAGGCAGCGGCACCGGCAATACCGCCGGATCCGGCGCGGGAAGCGCGGGCGAGGCCCGCTTCGCCGGCGGGCGGATGGGGAAACCCCGCTATCCCGCCGAAGCCCGGCGGAACGGCCAGCAGGGCCGCGTGACGGTTTTTTTCACCGTGGACGAGCGCGGCAACGTGGTGAACGCCTCCATCCGCAGCGGCTGCCCCTACCCCCTTCTCAATGAAGAAGCCCTGCGCTGCGTGCGCACGTGGAAATTCCGCCCCGGAGCCCGTGCCACCGCCACCAAGCCGATCGTTTTCCGCCTGAACTGACCCCATGTTGTTTGCGAACGTTGTCTTAGATATTTTCCACGAGGGGGGCTGGATCATGTGGCCCGTGGCAGCCACCTTCTTCCTGGCTGTCTGCGTGCTACTGGAACGCACCATCTGGTGGATCGCCCTGAAGAAATCCCTGAGCCCCGCGGCCCAGGAACAGGCGCGGGAAGCCTTGGGAACCGGAAATTTCGGCGCCGCCTGGCAGCTCGGCGAGCGCTCGAAGGATCCGTTCCTGGTGAACTTGAACGAGGGAATGTCCCACGCCCACACCTCCATGCTGGCGGCGATGCACATCCACGCCACGCATTGGATCGAAAAATCCGAGGCGCGGATGTGGATCCTGGGCACCATCATCACCCTGGCCCCCCTGCTGGGCCTGCTGGGCACGGTGGTGGGCCTGATGGGTTCCTTCGCCTCCCTGGGGGATGAACAGCTCGGCGTGACCAAGGTGACGGGCGGGATCGCGGAAGCGCTGATCGCCACCGCCGCGGGCCTGGCCATCGCCATCGGCTGCCTGCTGCCCTACAATTATTTCCGCAAGCGGGTGTCCGCGCTGCGCGGTGCCTTCGAGCGCTGGATCAATCACGCCGAGCTGCTGGCACAGTCCGCCAAGGCCCACGGGCACGATCTGGAGGCCTTCGCCACCGAACGCCATCTCAACAAGCGCTGACGTCCCGCGATGCCGGTCAAACTCCAGAGCAGCGGCGGCGACCACGAGGAAGACGCCCGGATCGAGGTGGTCCCGCTGATCGACATCATGTTCTTCCTGCTGGCCAGCTTCATGATGGTGAGCCTGAGCATGACGCAGATCCAGCGCATCAACGTGAAGCTGCCGACCGCGGCGGCCTCCGAGCAGGAACAAAAGGCACCGCCGGTGCATCTGGCGATCGATGCCCACGGGGTGATCACCTGGGACATGCAGGTGGTGACGCCCACGGAAATCACCGACCGCCTGATCGCCCTGCCGGTGACGCCGGAGACGAAGGTGCTCATCGCCGCGGATGCCGCCTGCCCGCACGGCCAGGTCGTGCCGGTGCTGGACGCGGCAAAAGCCGCGAAGGTGGAAAAAGTCGCATTCGAAACCAAGATCCCCGCACCGTGACGACCGCCAAAGTATTGCCCATCGTCAATGCCGTCGGCTGCGTGGTGCTGGTCGGCTTCATCCTGATCCAGTGGGTGGGCGGGAGCGCGCTCGGCAAGAAGCTACACGAGACGGAGAGCAAGTTCATCCTGGAGCGGAACGCCCGCACCGAGGCGGAGCATCACGCGAAGAAGCTCCAGGGCGATATCGAAGGCCTGAAGGCTTCCATCGACTCGATCCGCAAGGACGCCGAAACCTACGAGAAGGACCTGGAGGCGAAATCCGCGGAAGTGACCGCGCTCAATGCCGGGCTGCTGGACGCGCAGGAAAAGGTGAAGGCCTGGGAAGAGGCGCTGAAGACCCGCGACGAGGCCATCGCCAAGCGGGACGAAAAAATCAAGGAGCTGAACGCGAACCTGATCTCCACCCGCAAACGGCTGGACGAGGCGATCGCGCAGTTGAAAAAAGCGGGCGCGAGATAAGGCGGGCAGGAACAGTCGGGCCAGCGCCCCGTTCCCTGCAAGCTCAAGTCAGATCCTTGACCGTCCGCGAGGGGCTGTTTGCCTGCACGGAGGCGATGCCCTTGTCCCGCGCGGCTTCGGAGGAATACATCTCGCTTTTACCGATGATCTGGCCGTTCCCGGCCTTGAGCACGAAGAAGGGATCCCCCGCGGATGAGGTCTTCTTCTCGTAGTTCCCGGCATCCGGGCCGTGCTTGCGTACGGACTCGATGCCGTTTTCCGCACCCGCTTTCCCCTCGTAAGTCTCGCTGCCGAGGATGATTTCGTGGTTCGCGGCTTTCAGGACGAAGCTGTACTTCGCCCCCTTCTTGAGTTCATAATATCCTTCCGCCATGACATCTCCCCTACACCGGGCGGGGGACGGCGGGCAAGCTTTCCTTATCTCCCGCCGGCGGGCGCAGGAGAGCCCGCACCGTCTCCGCCCGCGGCCGGCGGGGCGGGCGTGGGATCCGGGACGGGCGGGGCGGGATCCGGCAGCAGATTTTGCCACCGGTGGAGTTCCGCGCCTTCGCCCAGGCCGCCGCATTCCGCCAGCAGTTCCCCGCAGCGCACGCGCCAAGCCTCGTAGTCCGGCGGCCCCCGGCGCTCGTTGCGGGTGCCGGGAAAGACGAGATAGGTCACCACCAGATCGGATTCCGGGCGGCTGTAGGGAGAGGCCCGCGGGTTGATTTCCTTTGCCATGCGCAGGGAGGCTTCGCCCACCTTGAAGGTGGGGCCGCCATCCCCCACGATGGCGGGGTAGAGCTTTTCCCCGTGCACCACCACGGCGTAATCCCCCGCTTTCGGTGCAAAGGGATCTCCCGCGGTGAGCAGATTCACAGGGATGACAATGAAGGGGTCATACTCCGCGATGAGGAAGCTGCGGCCCTTCATGTCGGCGATTCCTCTTTTCAGATAGGCGATGCGGTCCCGCAGCCATGCCTTGCGCTCCGCGGTGGTGGCGGGATCGGCCAGTTCCGTGTTCGCATTCCCGATGCGCTTTTCCCAGCCGGCCACCATCGGATTCGGCGTGGCGGTCCGCTTCGGCCAGCCGTAGCTGGTGAAGGGCTGGTAGTGGGTGGAATTCACGATTTCCGAAGGCATTTCCGCCAGCCTGTCGCCGTCCGAACCGTCGGAGACCACGTCCATTTCCGCCTGGAGGAGGAAGAGCTTCCGCCCCGTCTGCGGGTGGCGGAGGTTCAGCATGGTCTCGCAATCGTAGTAGTTGTGCTTGGTCAGGAGTTCGTTCAGGCGCGTGGCGTCCTTTTTCAGCCGTTCGGTCTTGTTGTCGTAGAGGGCGTAGAACCAGCGGGAGACCTCCGCCTTTTCCAGCATGGCAGGCAGGCCGGGCAGGAGCTTGGAGAGCTGCGGATTCACGGTCTGGAGTTGTTCCAGGGTCCGGGATGGCTCCGGCACGCGGACCTTCAGGGTGTATTCGGCGGTGTAGGACTGCGGATCCTTGCGTTCGCGGGAAGCGATGCCGCCCTTGTCCACCTTCACCTCGGATTTGAAAGGAATGCCGGAGCGCAAGGTGCGGACGTCCCCGCCGGACTTGGCGGTGTGTTCGGAAAGAGGCGGCTCCGGCAAGGGGGTCTCGTGCGCGGCCAGGCGCTTGGAGGTTTCCTCCAGCTGCTTGCGCAGGTCCTCGCTCTCGCGGAGCTGCTTCTCCCGGATCTCCTCCAGTTCCTCGCGGTGGCGGGCCTCGAGCTGGCGCCGGAGGTCATCCGCGGCGCCATCGTCCCGCGCGGCGGGCGGCGGGGGCTGGATCATCCGTTTGGCCCCGCGCAGCATCCTTTCCCC
>CBFGVD010000074.1:0-10392 GCA_965651965.1 uncultured Verrucomicrobiaceae bacterium
CCACGGTTTCGCGCGAGGTGAAGCCGAAGACATCCAGCACGTTCGCTTCCGTGATCGTCTCTCCGCAGAAGGCCACCAGTTGGTCCAGCATCGATTGCGCGTCGCGCATGCCCCCGTCCGCACCCTTGGCGATCGCCCAGGCGGCCGATTCGTGCAGGTTCACGCCCTCTTCCTTCGCGATGTGCAGCAGGTGCGCGGCGATCGTCTCCGCGGGGATCGGCCGCAGGTCGAAGCGCTGGCAGCGGGAAAGGATCGTCGGCAGGATCTTGTGCGGCTCGGTGGTCGCGAAGATGAATTTCACGTGCTCCGGCGGCTCCTCCAGCGTCTTCAGCAGCGCGTTGAAGGCCTGGTTCGTCAGCATGTGCACCTCGTCGATGTAGTAGATCTTGAACTGCCCCCGCGCCGGGGCGAAGCGCACCGTCTCCCGCAGCTGGCGGACCTCTTCCACGCCGTTGTTCGAGGCGCCGTCGATCTCCAGCACGTCCAGCGAGCGCCCCTCGGCGATTTCCACGCAGATATCCTCTTCCGGATCGAAGTCCGCCTTCGGGCCGCCGCTGCAATTCAGCGCCTTCGCGAGGATACGGGCGGTGGAAGTCTTCCCCGTGCCCCGCGGCCCCACGAACAAGTACGCGTGTGCCAGGCGCTTCTGCGCGATGGCATTCTTCAACGTCCGCACGACATGATCCTGGCCGAGCACGTCGTCGAAGGTTTTCGGGCGGTATTTCCGGGCGAAGACCTGATAGCTCACGCCCGCGAGGGTAGGTCGTGCACGGCGTTTGTCAGCACCGGGTTTCGGAAGCGGGAGAGATTCCCGCGGGATAGGGGACGGCCGCGCTTTTGCGGGAAAATAGCCCCCTGGGAGTCAATCATCCCCGAACAGGTCCACCGCCAGGCGGCGCACGGTTTCCTCGCCGAGGAGGAAGGGATGCGGGTCGCCGTTCACGCGGCAATAGAAGATCCGGTTTTCCGGGCTGTCGGTGGCGGGGGCGACCACCAGCTCGCGGCGGGTGATGCCGCTGCTTTCGCCGCCGGCTCCCCGCGTGCTCACGGCCAGGGAGATGCGCAGAGCGGGGCGGGCGAGCGCGCGGTTCGCCTCCGGGTGATCCGGGGCCAGCCAGCTCCGGGCATGGAGTTCCACCAGGAGCTTGAGAAGCTGGTTCGCGCGCGCGTCCGCCAGTTCCGCGCTACGGTCCACGCCGTTGACCCGCGCTTTCCAGGATTGCTGGAAGAAATCGTATTCCAGCAGCAGCGGGGGCTGGCCTTCCATCACCCGCTCGATGCCCTTGATGTCCACCTGGTGGAGCGTCCATACCGCGGGCCGCCGCCACTCGTGGATCCGGGTCGAAACCCGGTGGATGAATTCGTCGTCCAGCTTCATCACCGTGGGCACGCCGGTCCGCATGGCGTGCCAGGAGCCGTCCAGGGAGCGGCCGAGCACGAGCTCGAAACCTTCGTTGCCGAAGGAGGTGAAGCGCAGGGAGAGGGAGGGCCGGTCCAGCCCGTAGGGAGCCAGATCCACCGCTGCATCGGTGACGAAGGTCTGCACCTTCGTTCCCGTGATCGCTTTGAGCAGGTTGTAGAGGGTGAATTCATTCGCCGGGACCATCTTCCCGGTTTCGTTCCGGTAGAGCCATTGGCCGCCTTTTTCCCGGCCCAGGAAAATTTCCGCACCGGTGGCGGGGGAGATGAGAATGCCTTGCAGGGACTCGGGGTCGATGGTTGTCAGCATCGGATTCCGCAGTTCCTCCACGCTATCCGGCAGGGCGGCCAAGGAGACCAGCGTCGCATCCGCGGCCGCGGGAGTTCCTTCCGTGCCGGGCTTCGCCTCCACCGCGCCGGCCAGCGGTTTGAGGGGCAGCTCGAAGACCGCGCCCGGGCGGTCGCTCGTCGTGGCGAAAACGGTGGCCGCATCCGGCTGTTCCGGCGGATGAATTTCCAGCACCGTTTCCTCCGCCTGGCCGAAATGGAGGATGGCGATGCGCCGCCGGCCGTTCCCTTCCTCCGCGGGCAGGGTGACTTCGGAGCGGTTGCTCACCCGCAGCGCGCGCAAGCGGGCGAGGCTCTCGATCAAGCGCTGCACGGCCTCCGGGTTCGTGCGCAGTTCCAGCGGCTCTCCGCGTCCGCACGG
This sequence comes from uncultured Verrucomicrobiaceae bacterium, assembly GCA_965651965.1. Taxonomy (GTDB): domain Bacteria; phylum Verrucomicrobiota; class Verrucomicrobiia; order Verrucomicrobiales; family Akkermansiaceae; genus Haloferula. The sequence goes on from CBFGVD010000074.1 coordinate 2,129, forward strand.
GATAGCAACAGCTCGCCCGCACTGCCATCGATGCGCACGCTCCGCAGCGCGAAGGGATTCAGCAGGAAAGGGTGGTGGTCGCGCAGGTGCCGCAGTCCGTCCTTGAAGACCGGGTGGATGTCCCCGGTGGCGGCGTAGGTGTAATTCCCGCTGTTGTTTTCCCCCGGCTGGATGAAGACGGTATCGTTCTCCTCCTTTGTTTCCGGATTGCGGTCCGTCCATTCCGTCTTCCGGCCGAGCAGGTATTTCGCCAGGGTCTCGCCCTGCCGGTTCTGGATGTGGATGCCCACGGTGCCTTCCTTGATCAGGATCTTGTCGGTATCCAGCTTCCCTTCCGGGATGGCGTCCACCACCCGCGTGCCGAGCGTGAATTGCAGGATCGCGTCCGCGGCACGGGGATCCATGCGGTCCTGCCAGGGGCGGGTGATCCGCCAGATGCCGTCCTGGAAGACGCAATCCGCCTGGACCCCGTTCCCCGCGATCTGGATGCGGTGGATATTTTCCACTTCTTCCGGCGGGATGGGGAAGAGTCGCTCGCCCGGCGGGGTGAAGCGGGAGCCGAAAATCTGCCCGAAGCCGCCATCCCGCAAGTTCAGCGCCGCCAGCACCGTGGCGGCCACGGCGAGCAGCAGGAGGAGCAGGGTGAAAGCGAGGGATCGCATGGCGGGCTCAGGCGCGGCGGGATGACCAGACGATCGCGCCGATCAGCAGCGCGAAGGCGGGCAAGAAAACGAGATTCACCCGGTTGATGAAGGAGACCTGGCTGTCCAGCAGCGGCAACTTGTAGGTGCCCAGCGTGCGCGGGCCGAAGCCGGCCAGTTCCTCCCGGCCCATCAGCCAGTTCGCCGAACTGGCCAGGAAGTTCCGGTTCAGGTCGGTCAGGTATTTCGGGGCGAGGAAGTCGGAATTCGCCACGACCACCAGCTTGGAGATCTCCCCGCCGACATCGTCCCGCGTCGCGGAGCCGCGGATCACCGCGCCGGCCAGGCGCACCGGCCCGGCATTGTCCTCCCGCGGGTCGTATGCCGGATCCGGCAGGCCGTAGCTCGTCTCGCCCCAGAATTCCTTTCCGGTTTCCAGCAGGTTGTACGGGGTGATCTTGTTGGAGGTCAGATCCTCGTTGTCCGTGTCCCGGATATCCAGGCTGCACGTGGAGCCTTCGAAGGTCGCGGTCTTTTCCCAGAAGTCCTTCGTGAATTCCATCCCGCTCTTGAAGGTGCCGCGCACCGTGGAAATCACCTGCCCGCGTTTCATCGTGATGACCCGGTCCCGCCCGGGAGTGATGCCCAGGTTGCGCAGGAAGGCGCGCAAGCGCCGCGGCGTCTCCGGATTGCCCAGCGTGACGAGGATGCCGGACCGCGGCCGGTTCCAGTATTCCTCCAGCACCTCCAGCTCGCGCGGCGTGAAGTCGTATGCCGGATTGATGATCGCCACCATCGAGGCGTCATCCGGGATGCGGTCCATCTGCGCCATCTGCACCCGCCGTGTCAGCGCGTTCTGGGAGAGCAGGGTATTCTGGAAATTCGCCAGCGGCGAGTCACCGCCTTCCACGTTGAAGCCGCTCTTGTCGGTAAGCAGGTAAACCTGCCGCGGCTTGCCCTCGATCGCCGCGACCAAGCCGGTCGTCAGCGCGTCTTCGCCCAGGAAGCCGGTGATCTTGCGCTGCTCCTTCGCATCCGTCTCGTAGCGGGCCATGTTTTCCGCCTCGATGAACCGGATGTGCGAGCTGGCCGCGCCGCCCGCGCCGCCCGCCAGCAGCGCTTCCTTTTCTTCCTTGGGCCGGGCGTCGATGATCACGAGGTCGGAGGTGAACATCGTCTTGCCGAAGGCCTCGCCGAAAACCTTCGAGTAGGCGGATTTCACCTGCTGCGTCTTGTCCGGGGAGCGGATCGGATCCAGCAGCTCCAGCTTCACCTTGCCGCCGGAAAGCCGGTAGTACTCTTCGCCCAGCGCGCGAACGCGGTCGTAGAAGGGCGCGTTGCGGCGGAAAGCCACCAGCATCCGGACCGGCTCCTCGCGCTTGCGGATCGCGTCGGACTCCAGGTAGCGCCGCGTGGCGGGGGAGAGGGTGAAGGCGGCATCCTCGCTCAGGTCCTTCGGCAGGAAATACTGCGAGGAGAGGTAATTCAGCGCCAGGAAAAGAGCGGCGACGCACGCGACCTGGAGAATCGAGAGCGATCCCGTGCCGAAGCGGCGGATCGGCCGCGCCGCCTTTTCCGAAGGGGTGTCGGAGTCCTTGCTCATGGTAACTTAGCGGCGCCAGCGGCGGAAATCCACCACCTGATAGGTGATGAAGAGGACGAAGACCGTGACGCTGAGGTAATAGACCGCAGGCCGCGTATCCAGCACCCCGCGGGTGAAGTAGTGCAGGTGCTCCTGGCTGGAGATGTAGTGGAAAAGAGTCGCGGCGCGGAAGCTCTCTCCCCAGATCACCGTCACATAGCCCAGGAAATACTGGATCACCAGCAGGCCGATCGTCAGCAGCCCGGCGATGATCTGGCTGGAAGTCAGCGCGGAGGCCAGGCAGCCGACCGCGGTGAAGGCCGCGCCCATCAGCAGCAGGATCGCGTAGGCGCCCAGCATCGCTCCCGGCCCGTAGGCGGGCGGCACGTCCGTGACCCACTCGTACATGCGGAACTGGATGAAACTCGGGATCCACAGGAGGATGTAGAAGACCAGCGCGGCGCCGTATTTGGAGAGCACCACCTGCCAGCTCCGCACCGGTGCCGTCAGCAGGCCCTCCAGCGTGCCGCTGCGCTCCTCCTCCGCGAAGCTCCGCATCGTGATCAGCGGGAAAATGAAGAGGAACCAGAACCAGAAAAGAGGCGTGTGGAAAACCGCCCATACCAGGCTGTCCTGGCGCGGCGAATCGCGGAATCCCTTCATGGCGGTGGACAGGGCGGCCCCCTGCATCGCCGTCACGAAGGCGAACACCACCCAGCCGAAGGGATTGAGGAAATATCCCTTCAGCTCTTTGCGGAGCATGATGAATAGCAGGCGCATGATTCGACTTTGGTCCCTCGCGGGGCCGCTTGTGTAGGGAAAGAGCCCGCGGGCGGGAAGGGGAAAGAGAGCCCCCGCCGCACGGGAAATCGAAAATCGGGTGCGGGAGCGGAGGGTAGCGGGACCCGGGACCTTAGCCGCGGCTTGCCCGGCTCATGCGATCAGCCGGTGTCCCCGGCGCAGGACCAGCGCCCCGCACAGGCTGCCGAGCAGATCGGCTTGGAAGTCGAAGATATCGTGTCCGCTGCGGCCCGGCACCATGGATTGGTGCCACTCGTCCAAGGCCCCGGTGAGGCCGGCGCAAAGCAAGGACAGCAGGACGATCCGGTCCCAATTCGGCCGCTCCGGGCTGCGGCGGTAGAGGAAGGCGGCAAAAGACAAGCCGCCGAAGAAGAAGTAGCCGAAGTGCAGCACCTTGTCGCTCATCCGGAAATCCAGCGCCGGGGGGAAATGATTCACCCGGGAGGATAGCCACCACAGCGTGGCGAACCAGGCGGCGAAGGCCGCGAACCACGGCAGGGGATGGCGTGTCAGGCGGCCCATGGGCATCGTCCCCGACTCCGGTTCACTGCTGCCGCCGGAGCTCGTCCTCCAGTCGCTCCGCCAGCCATTGTTTCATCATGGACTGGTAGTTCAGGAAGCGCGAGCGGGCGATGCGCTTGATGCGGGAGAGCATCCGCGGGTCGAAGCGCAGCGTGATGGTGGTCGATTCACGGGAATCCGGCTCGTGGATGGAGCCGGACATCAGGCGAGCGTCCAGCTCGTGGCCCTCCCAGAATTTGGCTTCGGCTTCCTCGTCATCGAAGGCCGGGATATCCGACCAGCGGGAAATGGACTGCATGGGCTGGCTCATTTGAACTCGGCGTATTTCCTATCGTAAAAGCGTTGCTCGCCTTCGGTCATCGGGCGGGCGGCGATCACCCGGGTGCGCTTGCCGTCGGTCCAGAAACAGACGAAAAGGTAGCGGTCGGCCACCGTGCGGCCCAGCGCGTAGAAGCGGCTCTCGCCCGTCTCATGGTCCGGCAGCAGGCGCAGGCCGAAGGGGTCCTCGAGGGCTTCCTCGAGTTCGCGCGGCTTGATGGACTTCAGGTCGAAGTGGACGTCGATGAGGTCGAGTTCCATGGAAAATCGTTTGCGGGCCGGAGAAAACACCAGATGCGCGGGATGGGGAAGCGGAAAGCTCCGGGAATGCCCATTCGGCGCGTTTCCCTGCCATTCCAGCGGAACGGGAAGGCTGCTTCGTTCCTGAAATCCGCCCTTTCGTGCGCAAGCCCTTTCCGGGCGCGGTCGGAAAGCGGGAGCTTCCCGCGGTGCCGCCCGGCCGGGTTCAAGGGCTGAATTCCACCCGGTAGAAGGCCCGTTGGAAGGTCTTGATGTCGGTGTAAGTGGCGGTTTCTTCCTGCCCGCCGGTCACGGTAGCCAGCGTCTCCCAAGTCCCGGTTTGCAACGCGCTGCTGCGTTTCACGGTGAAGACGACTCCCGGCGCGCTGGGCCACTCCAGCGTGCGGCCGTGGAGATGCGCGCGGAAGCTGCTCGCGCCGCTGGCGGCATCCAGTCCGAGGCGGTATTCGGCCAGGTTGGACGTGCCGTCGCCGTCCTCGTCGCCGCCGGGAAGCGGGGCGAGACTGCCGAAAGCCGTCTGCTCCCAGGTGTCGGGCAGGCCGTCCTCGTCGCTGTCGTCGATCACCAGTGCGAGCTGGCCCGGGACCGCGGTGGAAAGATGCCCTGCGGTGCCCGGCGGAAGTCCCCCCAGCGTGATGCCGCCGGTGAGCGTGCCGCCGTGGGTGAAGAGCGGATAGCGCCCGAAGCCGGTGCCCGGGGCCAGCGCCACCTGCAGGCTGCCGCCCAGTGCCAGATCTCCGGCTGCCGCGATGAGATCCCCGTTTGCCCCGGCGCGCAGTCGCACGGCGCCGCCCTCGCCCAGGAAGACATTCCCCTCCACCGCGAGCGTGCCCGGCGTGCCGGTGGCGAAGCCGCGGCCCGTGATCGTGCCGCTCGCATTCAGGTCCGCCGCCACGGTGCCGTGGCCCGAGAGGCCGCCTGCCGCGGAAAGCGACTCCGCGCCCAGGCTTCCCCCCGCCAGCGCCAGCACCGCGCCGGGAGCCACGGAAGCGCCGCCGCTGGTGGAAAGCTCTCCAGCCAGCACCAGCGAACCGCCTTCCACGGTGAGTGAACCGGTGAAGGCGGAGTCGCCGTCCAGGGTCCAGGTGCCGCCGCCGCGTTTCACCAGGTGAAGGCCGCCCAGGTCGCCCGCATTCGCGATGCTGCCGGAGAAGACGGTGGAAAGCCCGGCCTCGCCGACGATGTAGGTGGTGGCGGTCGGGCCGCTGCCGCTCTGGCGGCCGTGCAAATGCGTGCCCGGCCCGCCGGAGAGCGCGCCGAGGTGGATGGCGATGTCGCCGTTCCGGTTCGTCAGCGTGGCTCCGGCGGTGCCGAGGTCGAAGCGGGCGGCGGCGCTGCCGGTATTCACGTCCGCCGCGGCGGAGGAGTTCGAATTCAGCCGCAGCATGCCGGAACTTCCTCCCAGCAAGATGCTGCCGGAGAAATCTTCCATCCGCCCGTTGATGCTCAGGATGCCCTCCAGCCCGGAGAGGTCGAGGCTGCCGCTCCCGCCCAGGGTGGAGGCGGTGGAGTTCAGGATGGTGGAATTCCCTCCATACGGGGAAGCGATGGCCGCGCTGCCGGAGATCACGAAGGAATTCGCCATGAAGGTCGCCGTGCCGGGCAGGCGCAGCGTCCCGCCGTGCATCGTCACCGCACCGCTGCCGAGCAGGCCGGTGGCATTCCCCAGCGCCAGGGTGCCCGCGTGAATCGCGGTGCCGCCGCTGTAGGTGTTCGCCGCGGTATTCGCGATCGTCAGGGTGCCGCCGCCGCGTTTGACCAGTTGCGGTGCCCCGCCGATGAGGCCGCTGCCGGTGAAAAGGTAGGCCGTGCCGCCATTGTCCACCGTGATGCGCGCGGGCTGCACCGTGCCCGCGAGCGTCACCGTGCCCGTTGCCGCCCCATCCGCGAAGGTGACCAAGTCGAGATTCGAGAATGTATCCGGGGAGGCCCCGGCCCAGTTCCCGGCGGTGGTCGCCAGATCCCAGATGCCGCCGTTCGCGCCGGTCCAGTTCAGGTTGCCGGCATTGCCCGCGACCACCAGGTTCACGTAGCCCGGCGTGGTGCCGGAAGCCGGTCGGATCAGGCTGAAGCTCTGCCGGGTGGTGCCTGCGGGGGCGGGGATCAGCGGCACCATTGTCAGCCCGCTCACGGACTGGGTCGCCCCGCCATCGATGAGTGGATAGGTGCCCGCGCCGAGCGAGCCCTCGCTGAAATTGAGCTGGAAATTCACCGTGCCGCTCAGGTGCGTGGTGCTGCCCGCCGCCACGGTGATGCGGTCGTTCGTGCCGCCGGGGCTGGCGGAGAGGTCGTACACCAGCGTGCCGCCCGCGACGGTCAGGCCGCCATTCGCCGCCAGCGCATGGCGGGGGGCCGCAGGATTGCCGGGAGCGAGCTTGCCGCCCGCATTCACGCCCAGCGTGCCGCCGAGGGTGCCGGTGCCGCCCAGCGTGCCGCCGGAGCCGACCGTCACCGGGGAAGCGGTCGTGCTGCCATCCAGGAGGAGGGTGCCCCCGGAGACGGTGGTGGCGCCGGTGTGGGAAAGGGTGCCGGAAAGGACCAGCGTGCCGCTGCCGGTCTTCGTGACCACGGAATTGCCCGTGATGCTCCCGGAGAAAGCAGAATCCTCGTTCTTCCCGCCGATCTGCCAGTGCGGGGCACCCGCGGTGCCGCCCGCGAGCGAGGCCGCGCTGTTGCCGCCGGAGAGGCTGCCCACGGGGATCGTGTTCCCGCCGGAGTTCGTCTGCGGCTGCAGGGAAACTCCGCCCTCCACCGCGATCCGGGAATTGGCGAAGTTGTCGAAGGAGCCGCCGTTGATGACCAGACGCACGCCGCCGGAGCCGCTGAAATTCAGATTTCCCGCGAAGGCTCCGGCGGGCCCCTTCAGGTCCACCCGGCTCACGCTTGTCTGCACGTTCACGCCCAGGGTGCCGCTGCCCAGGAAGCCGCCGCTCAAGCTGATGCGGTTGCCCGTGTTAAGAAGCGCCGAATGCCCCGCGGGCACTTCCAGCGGCGCGGCCAGGCCGAAGGTCGTGCCTCCGGGGAAGGCATTCGTCACCACGGTGCCGCCCAGCAGGGAGAGCGTCCCGCCGCTGTGGAAGGCCCCGGCGGCGAATTCCAGTGTCCCTTGCTCCACCGACCCGGGCGCGGCGAAGGAGGTGACGGTGGCCAGTGTCAGCTTGCCGCCGCCGCGCTTCACCAGCGGGCCGGTGGAACTGATGCCGCCGCTGCCACCCAGGGTGTAATCCTGCGCCGCGTCCACCGTGAGCGATCCGGCGGCGATCGGTTCCGTCACGTTGATCGCAGGGGTGGCGGAGCCGCGGTCGTCGAGCAGCGCGTGGTCCCCGGCGGCGAAGGCCGTGGCGCTGCCGTGCCGCTGCCACAGCGTGCCGGAGGTGTCCCACGGGTTGGACGTTCCGTTGCCGATCCAGAACAGGTCCCGCGGCACGCCGGTGGCGGAAACCAGCAGCAGGAAATCCTGCGTCCACTGGCTGCCCTCCGCATCCGTGACGGTAAAGCGGAAGCCCGCGCGGCCGGAGTAATCGAGAGCCGGAGTGAAGGTGACGGTGCTGCCCGCAATACTCGCGCTGCCGCCGCTCGCATCCGCCACGCTGAAGACGGGCGCATTCGTGAAGCCCGCCGTGTAGCGGCTCAGATCGATGGCGGTGGAGGAGGGCTGCGCTGCCGTGTTCCGCGCCACGGTGGCGTGCGGCACCGCGAGGAAATGCAGGTAATCCTCCAGCCGCGTGTAACCCGCGGGGGTGCCCGCGGGGAAATAGCTGCCTCCGGCGACCGGGGTATTGTGGTCCTGTACCGCGGGGTTCCATCCCAGCGCGGTCTCGTAGGCATCCGGCATCCCGTCGCGGTCGGTATCGATCGGCGCGGGCGCGGAATTCAGCGTGCCGAAACCGCTGCCGCTCACCGGCAAGTCGCTCTCTCGCGAGATGTGGTTGGCGGTGCGGGTGGCCAGGTTGTTCACCAGCACGCTGTCCACCTCGTCCCGCAGGGAGGCGGCGGAGGCGTCCAGGCGCAGCGCCCCGGCGGAGGAAAGGATCTTCTTGTAGGCCAACAGCGGCGGGTCCGCGGTAACGGGGAGGGAGCCGGTATTCGCGATGGGCGCGGCGGCGGTGATGTAGCTGCCGGAGGCGATCCCGTAGCCC
>CBFGVD010000075.1:0-10272 GCA_965651965.1 uncultured Verrucomicrobiaceae bacterium
GTGGCCTTCGATACCGGCGGGAACGACGTGACGCTCGCGAACGACATCGGGAATTTCGGCACCGCGTCATTCGTGAAGAGAGGCATCGGTAAACTCACGCTCGCGGCCGACACCAGCTTCCCGGGCCAGGTGACCATCGAGTCCGGGGGTGAATTCGAGTCCGGCATCCTCCAGCTCGGCAACGGCGGCGGCACCGGCAGCGTCATCGGGGACATCGTGAACGACGGGGAACTCCGCATCTCCCGCAGCGGGGACACCCTTTTCATCAACCTGATCAGCGGCAGCGGGGATCTGGTCCACGAAGGGCCGGGAGCGCTCCAACTGACATCCGCGAACACCTTCAGCGGCACCACTTCCATCGCCGGAGGCAGCATCGCGCTTTTCAACGGCCAGGCGCTCCAGAACAGCACGCTCTCCTATGACAACGGGGGCGGCACCCTGGACTTCGACCTGGGAGTCGCCGCGACCCTGGGCGGCCTGCAGGGGGACAAGGACCTGGCTCTCGCGAACTCCGATCTCACGCCGCTGCCCGTGGCGCTGACCTTCGGCGGGAACGGCCAGCCCACCACCTATACCGGCTCGCTTTCCGGCGACGGTTCCCTCACCAAGACGGGGCCGGGCGTGGCGATCCTGGGCGGCACGCATACCTACACCGGCAGCACCACGGTGAACGGCGGCGCGGGCACGGGTGCCCTGGAGCTTGATTTCGGCGGCAGCATCACCGGCGGCGCGCTGATCGTGACTGGGAACAGCCGTTTCTCTATTTTCGACGGTTCCTACACCACCGCCGCTCTCTCCAGCATCACGAACACGGGGACGACCACCGCGACCTTCGAACTCTTCGGCGGCACGGCCACCTTCTCCGGCGGGCTGACGGCCACGGGGAACCAGAATATCCCCTACCTCATCACGGTGGCCGGGGGCACGCTCGACGTCACCGACCTCACGCTGGGACGCACCAGCCAGGCCATCACCGCCGAGCCGCTGGCCGGAATCAACAACGCGGGCCTCTTCCTCGGCAGCGGGGAGGTGAACGTCTCCGGCTCCCTGCTGATGGGCAACGGCGGCGGCACCAACTCCAGCGTGAACGTGAAGATCGACGGCGGAACGCTGAACGTGGCCGGGGCCTTCACCATCGGACTGTCCAACGGCGGCCGCTGGTCGGTGGTGGACGTGAACGGCGGCACGCTGAACAGCACGGATCCCGTGACAGGCATCCAGCTCGGCGGTGCGGCGCAGGGCAATGCCGCCCTGATCGTCAACTTCGGCACCGTCAACGCGGAGCGCATCCAGTTCGGCCAGGGAGAACTGGCCGGCACGCACGTGCTGCGGATCGTGAACGGGGAGCTCTATGTCGGCTCCGGCGGCCTGGTGGACGGCAGCACGGCGGATGCCTCCTTCATCCGCCTGACAGGCGGCGTGCTCGGTGCGAAAGCGGCCTGGTCCACGACCCTGCCGGTGGAGCTCGCGAATACCGCCGAGATCCGGGCTGCGGACGGCCTGAACGTGCCGAACGACATCACGCTCGATGGCCCGGTCACCGGCAGCGGGGAGCTGGTGAAAAGCGGCGGCGGCACCCTGACGCTGGACGGCACCTATGCCTACGCGGGTGCCACCACCGTAAGCGACGGTACCCTGACCCTGCCGACGGCAAGCCTGGACGACGGTGCACCGGTGTACCTCTCCAGCGCGGGAACGCTGAACCTGACCCACGGCGGCACGGATACCGTAAGGGGCTTCTTCATCGACAACGCGCCGCAGGAAGCCGGCACCTGGGGCAGGATCGACTCGCCGACCGCCACCCACAAGACCGCCCTGATCACGGGCGACGGCATCCTGAACGTGCTGCCGGACGATCCCTTCGCCGTCTGGATCGCCGGTTTCCCGGGCCTGAGCGGCGCGGATGCGGAAAAAAGCGCCGACCCGGACGGAGACGGGATGACGAATCTGGAGGAATTCGCCTTCGACGGGGAACCGGACAACGGGGCCGCGAGCGGCAAGATCCGCTCCCGGATCGAAACGGTCGGGTCCGAGCAAGCCCTGGTATTGACGCTGCCGGTGCGGGAGGGGGCCGCCTTCGACGACATTCCCGGCCCCGGCCTGGATGCAACCATCGATCAGGTGGTTTACTCGATCCAAGGGAGCAACGACCTCGCGGACTTCGGCCAGACGGTCACGGAAGTGACGCCGGACACCGCGGGCATGCCATCGCCCCGGCCCGGCTGGAGCTACCGCGCCTTCCGTTTGGAGGGAGCTGTTCCGGCACGCGGCCCGAAGGGCTTCATCGCCGCAACTGCCATCGGGGAGACTCCTTGAGGTAGAGTCGCACGGAAAGGGCGGCCCGTAACCCGGGCCGCCCTTTTTCATGAGCGCATTCTCAGGAGGCCACGTTATCCGCGTTGACAGGATCCGCCAGCACGCTGATGCGGCCGCTGTCCAGACGGTAGATCCAACTATGGATGGAGACCGGCTGGCCCCGCTCCCAGGCATCCTCGATGATGGTGGTGCGGGTCACGTTTTCGGCGTTCTTGAGCACGTTCAGCTCGCAGAGACGGTCCACGGCGGCCTCGTGCTGGAGGCCGGCGAGTTCGTCTTCATTGCGGCGGGCGGTGTTCCGGATGTGGCGCAGCCAGTTGTCCACCACGCCGTGGCGCTGGTTTTCCAAAGCCGCGCGCACGCCGCCGCAGCCGTAATGACCCACCACCATCACATGCTTCACCTTCAGCACGTCCACGGCGAACTGGAGCACGGAGAGCAGGTTGAAATCCGTCTGCACCACCACGTTCGCCACGTTGCGGTGGACGAAGACCTCCCCGGGGGCGAGGCCGGTGATCTGGTTCGCGGGCACGCGGCTGTCCGAACACCCGATCCAGAGGTATTCCGGGCTTTGCTGGTTGGCCAGCCGCTTGAAGAAATCGGGGTCCGCCGCCACCTGGGACTCGGCCCAGACGCGGTTGTTTTCCAAATGGTGGGTTAGCGTTTCCATCGGCGCGGGAATCAAACGCCGCGCCGCGCCGCTTGTCCACTGCATCGCGCGGCTGCGGAAAATCCCAGTTTCCGCTTTTCCCCGGCGGTCCCGCCAAGTCTCACTCGCGGCGTGTCCGACGCCTACGACCTCGCCCGTTCGCTTCTTTTCCGCCTGGATGCGGAGACAGCCCACCACCTGAGCCTGCGCGGATTGCGCGCGGCCGAGCAAACCGGGCTCCTGCGGCTGCTCTTCCCGGAGCCGGAATTCGTCGCGCCCGTGGAGGTGATGGGCCTGCGTTTCCCGAATCGCGTGGGTCTGGCCGCCGGCCTGGACAAGGAGGGCAATACCATCGACGCGCTGGGCCGCCTGGGCTTCGGCTTCGTGGAAATTGGCACCATCACGCCGCGGCAGCAGGCGGGCAATCCGAAGCCGCGCCTTTTCCGCCTGGTGGAGCACGAGGCGATCATCAACCGCATGGGCTTCAACAATCCCGGAATCGCCGCCGGAGTGGATAACGTCCGCCGCGCGAAGTCCTTCTCCGGCGTCATCGGCTTCAACATCGGCAAGAACAAGGACACGCCGAACGAGAATGCCGCGGACGACTACCTGGCCTGCCTGCGCGCGGCCTACCCCGTGGCGGATTACATCGCCGTGAACCTGTCCTCCCCGAATACGCCGGGCCTGCGGGACCTGCAGGGGGAAGAAGCCTCCGCCCGCCTGCTGGAGCGGCTGAAAAAGGAGCAGGAGGCCCTGGCGAAGGAACACGGCAAACGCGTGCCCCTGCTTTTCAAGGTGGCCCCGGACCTCGACCCGCCGCACGTCTCCGCGCTGGCGCGGGTCTTCCTGGAGGGCGGGCTGGACGGCCTGATCGCCACGAATACCACCCTGGACCGCGCGCCGGTGGAGGGCCACCCGCGCGCCGGGGAAGCCGGGGGGCTCTCCGGCCGCCCCCTCACCCGCCGCAGCACGGGGATCATCCGCGCCTTTGCCGGGGAATTCCGGGGCAAGATCCCGATCATCGGCGTGGGCGGCATCACCTGCACCGCGGATGCGGTGGAAAAAATCGCCGCCGGGGCCAGCCTGGTGCAAATTTACTCCGCCTTCATCTACAAGGGGCCGCGGCTGATCCGCGAATGTGCGGACGCCCTCGCACGGATCCCGCTTGAATAAATTCCGCGCTGAATCCGTCGTGTGGACGGCTTGTATTCCTGCTTGCGCGAAAGCCTTTCCGGCAGGAAATATCTCACGAACCTGAATCATACCACCGAACCATGAAGACATCCCTTGCCCTCCTTGCCGCCGCCTCCGCCTTCCTCGGCACGAGCTGCCAGAACTACGGCCCGAACGCCAACCGCGGGGCTGCCACCGGCGCATTGATCGGCGCGGGTGCCGGTGCCATCATCGGCAACCAGTCCGGCCGCGCGCTGGAGGGTGCCGCGATCGGCGCGGCGGCCGGCGGCGTGGCCGGCGGGGCCTACGGCCATGCCCGCGACCAGGAATACCGCGGCTACTGATCGGCCCGATCAACCCCTTGCTTTCCCCTGCCGGACAGGCCATCACGGTCCTGTCCGGCATTTTTATCGGATGAATCCGGGCGTCCGCGCCTCTATTTCACCAAGCAAGCGATTTCCAAGATGCGAATTCCCGTCCTCATCCTCACCGCCCTGTCCGCCGTCTGCGGCCTTTCCGGCGGCTCCGCCCTCGCCCAGGAGGAATTCCTCGATCCCTTGGGAGGCGCGGCGAAGAAGGAAATCCCCGCCACGGCGGAGGTCGTGGCGGAAGTGTCGGAAATCGCGCCCGGCGAACCTTTCCGGATCGCGCTGAAGATCACCCATGCCCCGCATTGGCACACCTACTATCTGAATCCCGGCCAGGTGGGCTTCCCCCCCGCGGTCGAGTGGGAATTGCCGGAAGGCTTCCAGGCGGAGGACCTGCGCTTCCCGGTGCCGATGGTGGGCACATTCTCCGGGTTGCCCTTCTACGGCTACGAGGGCGAGACCTGGTTCCTCCAGACCATCACCCCGCCCGCCACCCTGAAGGCCGGGGAAACGGTGACCCTCTCCGGCGAGGCCTCCTGGCTGGCTTGCAAGGAAAGCTGCATCCCCGGCGATGCCGAGCTGAAGCTGACCCTGCCTGTCGCCGCATCCGCCGCGCCGAACCCGGCCGCCGCGGAGGGTTTCGCGAAGGCCGATGCCGCCATGCCGCTGGAAACGAAGGCCTGGACGGTGGAGGCCACCGGCGTGGGCGACACGGTGACCCTGCACCTGACGCCCGCGGAGGGAGCGACCGGCGAACTGTCGGACGTGCACTTTTTCAGCAGCGACTCCCTGGAAGACGCCTCCAAGCCGCAAGAGCTGAAAAAGGACGGCGAATCCTGGACCTTGACCTTTCCCCGCCACCCGGAAACCGATCCGAAACCGACCGGCGTCTCCGGTATCCTGAAAGCGGGCAGCGGCTGGATCGCGGGGAATCCCTCCAAGGGCATCGCGCTGAAGGAAATTCCCATCACGGCTCCCGCGGCCACCGCGGCGGCGGCACCCGGCCCGGAAGGGACTTCGGGGTCCGGCCAAGCGGAAATCGCGCTGCCGATCACCCTGATCCTGATGTTCGCGGGCGGACTGATCCTGAACCTGATGCCCTGCGTCTTCCCGGTGATCGGATTGAAAATCATGGGCTTCGTCCAGCAGGCGGGCCACGACCGGAAGAAGGTGGTTGCCCACGGTCTGATTTTCACCGCGGGAGTGCTCGTCTCCTTCTGGATCTTGTGCGCGCTCCTGCTGGCGGGCGGTATCCGGAGCTGGGGCGGCCAGTTGCAGAATCCATGGGTGGTCCTGAGCCTTCTGCTGGTGATGCTGGTCTTCGCCCTGAGCATGTTCGGGGTTTTTGAGATCGGTGCCTCGGCAACCGGGGTAGGCTCCAAACTCTCGAATCGCCACGGGATTTCGGGTACTTTTTTCTCCGGAGTATTGGCCACGGTGGTGGCCACGCCGTGCTCGGCTCCTTTCCTCGGCACGGGGCTGAGCGCCACGGCGCAACTGCCCACGCCCTTGTTCCTGCTCAGCTTCACTTGCATGGCGCTCGGCCTGAGCCTGCCCTACTTGCTCCTTTCGTGCTTCCCCGCCCTGGTGGACAAGCTACCGCGTCCGGGGCCGTGGATGGAGTCCTTCAAGCAAGGCATGTCCTTCCTTCTCTTCGGAACCGTGGCGTATCTGGCATGGGTCTATATCCTGCAAGTGGGCGATCAACTGGCGGGGCAGAAGAGCCTGCATGTCCTGATCGGCCTCACCGTCATCGCCACCGGCTTCTGGATCTACGGCCGCTGGGTGGTCCCCTACCGCTCCCCGAAGGCCCGCGGCATCGGCAGGGCCGCCGCCGCTGCATTTGTCCTGGGAGGGGTCCTGCTCGCGAAGCCCTCGCCGGCTCCGCAGGTGTTGGCGGACGCTCCCGTCATCCAGTGGGAGGAGTGGTCGCTGGAAAAACAGCAGGCGCTCCTGAAAGACGGGAAGTCCGTCTATGTGGACTTCACCGCCCGCTGGTGCCTGACCTGCCAGACGAACAAGGCCGCGGCCTACACGGAGGAAACCGCCCGGCTTTTCAAGGCTCACGGCATCGTCGCGCTCAAGGCGGACAAGACCGTGGACAAGCCGGAGATCGATGCCGAGCTCGACCGTATCGGCCGCGAGGCGATCCCGGTGAACGTTCTCTACGCGAAGGGCAACCCGACCCCGCACATCACGCAGACCATCCTCACGGCGGGCTATTTGCAGGGTTTCGTGCGCCGGCACCTCGGCGAGGGCCCGGTGCAGCCCTGATTCCGGTTGGCTCGGGCCGCGGGAGCGCGCATGGTTGCCGCACGTGAACGGTCATCTCCTGCTGCTCGGCGTCCAAGGGACGGAAATCACTCCGGATGAGGCGGCGCTTTTCCGCAAGCTCCAGCCGGCCGGGTTCATCCTCTTCGGCCGGAACATCGCCAGCGCGGTGCAGACACGGAAGCTGACCGACGATCTGCGCGACCTCTCCACCGACGAGCCGATCCTGGCGATCGACCAAGAAGGCGGCTGGGTGACGCGCACGAAGGAAATCGCGCCCGCCCTGCCCTCCGCGAACGCTTTGGCTGCGAAAGGCGACACGGTATTGAGCGCGCGGGCCGGAGTGCTGACCGGAGACCAGCTCCGCCTGCTGGGCTTCAACCTGGACTTCGCCCCGGTGCTGGACCTGGACCACCACCCGGAGGTCCAGAACGCGCTCCGCGGGCGTTGCTGGGGCCGCGACCCGCAGCGGGTGATCGACCACGCCGGGAACTGGAACCGCTGGCTGAGGAAGCGCTCCGTGCGCTCCTGCGCGAAGCATTTCCCCGCCTGCGGGCGGGCGCTTTCCGATCCCCACTTCGACCTGCCGGTGAGCGACGCCACCATCCCGGATCTGCTGAAGGAGGACATCATCCCCTACACCGCGCTGATGCCGGAGCTGGACGCGGTGATGCTGGCGCACGTGCTCTTCCCCGCCATCGACCCGGACCATCCCGCCTCCCTTTCCCAGCGGATCGTAACCGGCTTCCTCCGGGACCAACTCGGCTTCGACAAGCACCTGGTGCTGACCGACGACCTCGACATGGGCGCCATCGCCAACCGCTACCGCGACAACAGTGATGTCGTCGCGGCCATCGAGGCCGAGAACGACCTGGCGATGATCTGCCACCGGACCGAGCGCGCGGAGGCAGCGGCGAAGGAGCTCGGCAAGCTCTCTCCCTACGTGACCGAAGCCGCGGAAAAGCGACTCGCCCGCTTCCGCAAGAAGCTGCACGGCCCGCTCAAATGGTCGGAGGAGAAGTGGGAATCGCTCTGTAAGGAGATCGAGGAACTGGTGGTGAAGGTGCCGGAGCTTGGCACGACACAGGCGGGCTCGCCGGTGGCGGATTATTGAAATTCAAGGCCCAATTCGTGCGAAGAATCTCGGTTTTCAGCCCGGAAGCGAGCCAGTCGACCCTCCCGAGAGAAAACCAAACCAGAAGATCTCGTTCGTAACCTTGAGGATGAAATCCGGCCCAGTGGTTGAATAAACCCATCCTTTGGCAATTGCTTGCTGAATCAGCCATTCCATTTCGTGCCGGGTGACGGTCGGGTAATAAGGATGCTGTTCGACATCTTTCAGAGGCCAAATCGTAATATCCTTCTGAATCAAGCCGGCTACGACGAGCTTGCTGCCATTGAGCCGCTCGTCTTGAGCGGTAATGTTCAGGCGGTAGATACCCCTGCTGATCGGCGTCGTGGATACCTTGTAGCGGAAAGGCGTGTCGCCAATGGTCACCCTTCGTGCTTTTCGCTTTGAGATCATATTCGCCGGTGGCAGATTATCGAACAAGCAGTCCAAGCCTCCGCCTTCTACCTGTTTTCTTTCATTTCGAGATCAAGATCCCCGAAAGGATCCCGTCGATCCGCTTCCCACCGGTATCAAGGCACTTTGGAGGAATTTCAATCGCAACCCATTGTCCGCTGTCATTGATTCAGCTTTTCTTTCCCACTTTTCCCATATGCCGTTTGAAGAGCGGTCAGCGACTTTTCAATCTTCTTGCGAAGCTCGACCAGTGATCCGATGGCGTCCCGGCTCTCCATCTCCTTTAGCTCTTTGACGGCCTCTTCCATGAAGCTCGCCGCGGTGAGATAATCAACATAGCGGAAGTCCTGCCTCTTCGCTGGAATAACCGGATACCGCTTCATCGTTTCGCCCAAGGTCTGGTCCCAATAAACCACGACCTGTATGGAATCCGCGGCTCCGGGCTCGCTGTCGCCATGGGGGTTCCATTGCCACCAGTCCATGCCAATCAATTCATGGGCGAGAGACGGCGGTCCGAAACAGGAATATGGCACGACGACCTCTCCCGCCGACAAAGCGCCAGCCAGAATGGCATGCGGTATCAGGATCGTCGATCCAGCCAATCTCATAAACCGAAGCTTCCAAGATCCGAAGATTTTGCAAGCTATCCTCGATGTTACCTTCCGGCCATACCGGGAAAGCTCCAGCACAGAAAACAAACACCCGCCGGTCTCCCGGCGGGTGTTTTTCAAATCGGTCTCTCGACAGGGAGATTACTCGGCGGCCTCTTCCGCGGCCTTGGCCTTCTTGCTCGCCTTTTTCTTGGCGGGCTTGGCCTCTTCCGCGGCGGGGGCTTCCTCGGCGGCGACGGCCACCGGCTCGGCTTCGGCGGCGGCAAGAGCCGCATCGGACTCTTCCGTCACCGGCTGGTCCACCCACTCGATCAGCGCCATGGGCGCCGCGTCGGTCATGCGGACGCCGAGCTTCGTGATCCGGCAGTAGCCGCCCTGGCGCTCCTTGGAGAGCGGGGCCACTTCGTCGAAGAGTTTCTTGGCGATGTCCTTCTGGCGCAGGAAGGCGACGGCCTGGCGGCGGGCGTGCAGATCGCCCCGCTTGCCCAGGGTGACCATCTTCTCGGCGACGGGGCGCAGGGCCTTGGCCTTGGCGAGCGTGGTGCGGATGCTGCCGTGCTCGATCAGGCTGCAGGCGAGGTTGGCAAGCAGCGAGCGCCGGTGGGCGGCGGTGCGCTTGAGCTTGGTGGTATTGCGGCGATGTCTCATCGGGTGCGGTCCCTTTCTTAATTAGTCGTCGAGGTTCTGGGCGATCAGGTCGGCAAGGCCCACCGGGGCTTCCTCTTCGACGCCGAGACGCGGGCCGCGGACGGCCGGCACCGGGCCGGAGAGGAGCGACGGATCGAGGGACATTCCGAGGCCGAGGCCGAGTTCGGAGAGCTTGTCCTTGATCTCGTTGAGCGACTTCTTGCCGAAGTTGCGGTACTTGAGCATCTCCGCTTCCGACTTCATGGCCAGCTGGCCGACGGTGGTGATGTTCGCGTTGTTGAGGCAGTTGGCGGCGCGGACGGAGAGTTCGATCTCGTTCACGCTCATGTTGAGGAGCTTCTTCAGCGCGGCGTTCTCCTCGTTCGACTCGGTCGGGGCGGCCTCGAAGTCCACGGCGTTCTCGTCGTAGTTGACGAAGACGTCCAGGTGGTGGCGGAGGATCGCGGAGGATTGCAGCAGGGCGTCCTGCGGGGAAATGCGACCGTCCGTCCAGATGTCGAGGACGAGCTTGTCGTAATCCGTCATCTGGCCCACGCGGGTGGTGTCCACGGAGTATTTCACGCGGGTCACCGGGGAGAAGATGGAGTCGATGGCGATCACGCCGATCGGCTGGTCCTTGCGCTTGTTCTCGTCGCCGGTGAAGAAACCGCGACCGACCCGGACTTCGAATTCGCAGTCGAACTTCACCTTCTTGTCGAGGGTGCAGATCAC
>CBFGVD010000076.1:0-10202 GCA_965651965.1 uncultured Verrucomicrobiaceae bacterium
CAGTCTGACCGGCCCGGAAGCGATGGGAAAGCGCGTCGGCATCCCCGTGCGGAAGCGCCAGACCACCGATTCGGGAGCACGTCCGAGCACGGAATCCTCCGGCCCGCACATCCCCGCGTCCGTGATGCAGCCGGTCCCGCCCGCCAGGATCCGCTCGTCCGCGGTCTGCACGTGCGTGTGGGTTCCCGCGACCACCGAGACCTTGCCGTCCAGCGCCCGGCATAGCGCGATCTTCTCGCTGGTGGTCTCCGCGTGGAAATCCACGAAAATGACCCGCACCCCCTCCCCGCGCAGCCGCTCCGCTTCCGCCTCCGCCGCAAGGAAGGGATTTTCCAGCGGCGGCTGCATGAAGGAACGCCCTTGGGCCTGAATGACTCCCACCTTCCCCTTGGGGGTTTCCAGCACCACCGAGCCTTGGCCGGGAGTATCCGCCGGATAGTTCAGAGGCCGCAGCAGCCGCGGTTCGGTGGGAAAGTAGTCCACGATTTCCGCCTGGTCCCACACGTGGTCCCCGGTGGTGATGACCGCCGCCCCGGCACGGAGCAGGTCGATGGCAATCCGGGGTGTAATCCCGCGCCCTCCGGCGGCGTTTTCCCCGTTCACGATGATGAAATCGAGCTCCAGTTCCTTGCGCAATCCCGGCAAATGTTCGATCACGGCCTTGCGGCCCGGTTCGCCGACGATGTCGCCCAGGAAAAGTATGCGGAGAGCTTCCATGAAATCGGGGGATTCGGGCCGGAAGGGCATCGCTCCGGCCCGCGAGGCTTACCCCCGCAGGGTCCGGCCCGCCAAGTCAAATCCCCGATGAGATCCCGCTCGCTACCCCTCTTCACCGCCGCCCTGCTGGGGATGGCCGCCGTGCTCCTCTGGCTGAATCGCCCGGCCGGACCTCCCTCCCCCGGTCCCCCGCCCCCATCGCCGTCCCCGCAGCCCGGAACTTCCCTTTCGGACTTGGCATCGATTCCGGACTGGCTTGTTTTGAACGACTTCCAATCCACCATCTCCCGCGGCGATTTTCTCCGCCTGATGGACGGGGTCTTCACCGTCTCCCCCGAATGGCGGAATTGGTTCTCCGTTCGCGCGGAGGATGTCGAAGTCACCGCTTCGCCCGGCGAGACGCTCCGGCTCCGCTTCGCTCCGGAAGGCTTGGAAAGCCCGCCGCCGCGCTTCTGGCGATCCGCCGCCGAACTCCCTCCAGCCCCCGCGGACCGCCCCCTGGAAGGCCTGAAAATCGCCATCGACCCCGGCCACATCGGCGGCCGATGGGCCAGGATGGAGGAACGCTGGTTCCAAATCCCCGGCAGCCTTCCGGTCCGGGAAGGCGACATGACCCTCCGCGTCGCACGGCTCCTCAAGCCGCGGCTCGAACACCTCGGCGCAACCGTCTCCATGGTTCGCACGGCCACCGAACCGGTCACGGATATCCGCCCCGAAATGCTGCGGGAAGAAGCCTCCGCGAGCACTTCCGGCGGCGACATCGCGAAGCTCGCCGAACGCCTCTTTGACCGTACCGCCGAGATCCGCGCGCGCGCCGGTCTGGTCAACGAAACGATCCGGCCCGACCTCGTGCTCTGCCTCCATTTCAATGCAGACGCCTGGGGCGATCCGGCCAACCCCTCCCTCGTCCCGCACAACCACTTCCACATGATCCTCAACGGCGGCTATACCGACGCCGAAGTGGCCTTGGAAGACCAGCGCCACGACCTGCTGCTCAAGCTCTTGCAAGGCGTCCACGCCGAGGAGGCAGGCCTCGCGGAAAGCGTCGCCGCGGCCTTCGTGGAGAAGAACCCGATGCCGCCCTATCTTTACGATCCCGCGGCAATGAACTCCCGCAACGTGAAGGGCAATCCCTACCTCTGGGCCCGCAATCTTCTGGCCAACCGCCTCTACCGCTGCCCGGTCGTCTATTTCGAGCCCTACGTGATGAATTCCACCGAAGACCACGCCCGCATCCAGGCGGGGGACTACGAAGGGCTGCGCGAGGTCGCGGGCAAGCCCAGGCCCTCGATCTTCCGGGAGTATGCGGACTGCGCCGCCCTGGGCCTGGAGCGCTATTACCGGGCGAAGCGCGCGGCCCCGCGGCGATAGGGCGGCCCGGGAATCCGCCTTGGCCCCCCGCCGCCGAATCTACCAGTTTGCGGTCATGGGAGCCGTCGTCGAAGGTAGGAAAACCGAGGCCGATTTCATGGCCCTCGGGGCAGGGCCGCCTTTCGCCGTGCTCATCGACGGAGGAATCCTCATGCCCCCCTCCCCCTTCCGCAGCCACCAGCAAATCGTCGTCAACCTGATCCTCGGCATGGGCAACCATCTCGATGCGAACGGCATCCCCGGCAAGCTGTTGCCGCTCGTCCACCCGGATTCGGAGACCATCGAGATCTTCGACTTCGCCAAGCGGCAGGACGAGCCCGTCTCCGTGGTGGAAAACGGCACCCACCCGGCCATCTCGACCCCGCTCCTGCCGGGGCTGGAACTGCTTCTCTCCCGGGTTTTCAGACAGTAATCCGGCTGGCACGACGTCCGGTTTCCAATTGAACCAATTAATCGTGTCATTCACCCGCGCGCGGGATAGGCAGCGGCCTTCTTTTCCGTTTTGATTCCCACGATGCCACGGGCCGTCCTCCTCGCCTTACCCTTCGCTTTCGCCCTGCCGCTCCAGGCCCAGGACGGAGGCCAGCTTTACACCCTTTATTGCTCCGCTTGCCACGGTGCGGATGGAAAAGGTGCCACGGGGGGCCAGTTCCCCCCGCTCGCGGGCAGCGATTGGGTGATGGGAGACGCCGCGCGCGCGGTGAAAATCGTTCTCCACGGCCTCCACGGCGAGGTGGAGGTGAACGGCCGCACCTTCAACCTCGAAATGCCCCCGCAGGGCGGCGTGCTGCCGGATGACCAGATCGCCGCGATCCTCACCTACGCCCGCAGTTCCTGGGGTAACAAGGCGGAAGCCGTGAGCCCCGCCTTCGTGAAAGCTACCCGCGAAGCGACCGCGGACCGCAAGGCCCCCTGGACCGCGGCGGAGATCCTGAAACTGCATCCCCTGCCCCCGCCCGCCCCGCCGATCGCGAATCTCCTTTCCCAAGTGTACAAGGGCGAATGGCAGCGCCTGCCGGATTTCTCCAAACTCCAGGCCTCCAACATCGAGGAGGAGCACGACGGCAAGATCAGCCTGAAAAAAGCCGGAGCCACCGAGCTCTTCGGCATGGTCTGGCAGGGCGATCTCGCCGTACCTGAGAACGGGAAATACCGTTTCCGCCTGGATGCGGACGACGGAGCGCGAGTGCAGATCGGCGGCAAAAACGTGGTGACCGTGGACGGGACCGGCCCGATGGACGGCAGCCGGGCGAAGGAAGGCGGCATCAGCCTCTCCGCCGGCACGCACAAGATCCGCGTCGAATACTTCGAGTACCGGGGCCAGGAAGGCATCGCACTCGCTTGGAAAGGCCCCGGCATCCCCGGCTGGAAGAATCTCACCGACACCCCTTTGAAAGGCGGGCGGGAGGCCATCCCCATCCTGCCGCTGAACGGTCGCGCCGTCGTTTACCGGAATTTCATCGCCGGGACCACCCCGCGCGCCATCGGCATCGGCTTCCCGGGCGGGCTGAATCTCGCCTATAGCGCCGATCACCTGACCGCCGAGCTGATCTGGACCGGCGATTTCATGGACGGCTCGCGCCATTGGATCGAGCGCGGCCAGGGCGACCAACCGCCCGCCGGGGAACAGGTCGTGAAACTCACCGGTTCCCCCGCCCTGCCGGAGGGAAGCCGCTTCCGCGGCTACAAGCTGGATCCCGCCGGCAATCCCACCTTCTCCGTACAGCTCGGCCGGCAATTCCTCCTCGATGCATGGAAACCCGGCACCCTCGAAGGCCGGCCGGCGCTCGTCCGCGAGCTTTCCTGGGGCCGCGGCGAGACACCCGTGGAAGTCCTTGTCAGTGACAAAGCCTCCCCGGATGCGGCCGGAAGCCCCGGCTGGGAACCGGCCCCCGGACTCCGGCTCCGCGCTGCCAACGCCAGATTCGAGGCCCGGAACGGGAAGACCTACCTCAAGCTCGCACCCGGCCAGACCGCCACTCTCACCTACTGCTGGAAATGACCGCCATCTCCTCTCCGCGTTTCCTCGGTCTCCTCCTCGCCGCCGCCGGCATCGCGCAGGCGCAGCAGCAATCCGATTTCTACACCCGTGAAGAAATCCCTCTTCCTCCCGGAGAAGTGATGGAAATCGGCTCCATCGCCCTGATGCCGAATCGGGAGATCGCAGTGACTTCCCGCCGCGGGGACCTGTGGATCTGCACGGGTGCCTACGGGACCGATCTCACGCAGGTGAAATGGCGGAAATTCGCCGAGGGCCTGCACGAGCCGCTCGGCATGTTCTGGAAAGACGGCTGGCTCTACCTGACCCAGCGGCCGGAAGTCACGCGCATCAAGGACAGCGATGGCGACGGCCGCGGCGACATCTTCGAGACGATCGGTTCCGGCTGGTCGATCAAGGGCGACTACCACGAATACGCCTTCGGCTCCGAGGCGGACAAGGAAGGCAATATCTGGGTCGCGCTCTGCCTGACCGGCTCCTTCACGGCGGACGTCCCCTGGCGCGGCTGGTGCGTGCGCGTCACGCCGCAAGGCGAGATGATCCCCACCTGCTCCGGCATCCGCTCCCCCGGCGGCATCGGTTTCAATGCGGAAGGCGATGCCTTCTACACCGACAACCAGGGGCCCTGGAACGGCTCCTCTTCCCTGAAATGGCTCAAGCCCGGTTCCTTCCAGGGCAACCCGCAGGGGAACAAATACTACGCGGATACGACCGCCATGGGCAAACGCCCGCCGGACCCGAAGGACAAGTCCCGCATCCTCGCCGAGCGCAAGCGCATCCCGGAATTCGTGCCGCCCGCGGTCGTCTTCCCGCATGCGAAGGTGGGCCATTCCCCCTCAGGGATCGCCGCGGATACCACCGGCGGGAAGTTCGGCCCCTGGGACAAGCAGCTTTACGTCGGCGAACAGACGAAGTCCGAGATCCAGCGGGTCTGCCTGGAAAAGGTGAACGGCCTTTATCAGGGCGCGGTCTTCCATTTCCTCGGCGGCTTCGAGGCCGGCATCGTCCCTCTCCGCCAGGCGGAAGACGGCACGGTTTTCGTAGGCGGCACGAACCGCGGCTGGGCCTCCAGCGGCTCGAAGCCCTTCACCTTCGAGCGCGTCCGCTGGACCGGGAAAACACCCTTCGAGATGCTTTCCATCTCCGCCCTCAAGGACGGCTTCGAAGTCACCTTCACGGAGCCCGTCGATCCCGCCGCGGCGGGAAATCCGGCATCCTACTCCATGGATGCCTGGACTTACATCTATCAGGCCGAATACGGCTCCCCGGAAGTGGACAAGACAAAGCCGGAAATCAAATCCGCCAGCGTCTCTCCCGACGGGAAGAAGGTGCGGTTGAAGATCGATGGCCTTGTCCAAGGTCATGTCCACCATCTGGAAGCGAAGGGCGTGAGATCCGCAGCCGGAGGCAAGCTCTGGCATCCCGAGGGGTGGTACACTTTGAACGAGATTCCCGAGTAATGAGACAAACATTACTACTCTCCTAACAGCGGGATTGGGTTTCCAGATCCCTTGCCAGCTCCAAACGGTGTCTTGCAATCCAGCAAAAAAAAGATAGCAAGTTCCAAATGGATCTCGCTGACCACCTCCTCCAAATCGCATCCCGGATCCCGACACAGCTTCAACACCTTCAAACGGAAGAAGCCACCAAGAATGCTTTGGTCCTGCCATTTTTAAATGGTCTCGGGTATAATGTGTTCGACCCCACCGAAGTAGTCCCTGAATTCGTCGCCGACGTGGGGACGAAAAAGGGAGAAAAGGTTGACTATGTCATCATGCGGGAAGGCAAGCCCTCACTTATTATCGAGTGCAAGCCCGTCGGCTCAAAACTTCACATCAATCACGCCTCTCAACTTTTCCGCTATTTTACAGTCACGGATGCACGATTCGCCATTCTGACAAATGGCACTGAATATCAATTTTATACTGATATTGAGGCACCAAACAAAATGGACGAGAAGCCCTTTCTGGAATTTTCAATGCTATCCCTTGATTCCCGAACAATCGAAGAAATCCGGAAATTTTCCAAAGCCGCTTTTGATCTCGAAAAAATTCTAAGCACCGCGAGCGAACTCAAATACAGAAAGCAGATTCAGCTACTTTTCGCGAAAGAACTAGATACGCCATCAGAAGATTTCGTCCGGCATTTTGCCAAACAAGTCTACGGAGGTGCATTCACATCCACCGTAAAGAGCCAATTCACCTTCCTTGTAGGTGATGCCTTCCGCGAATTCATCAAGGACCGCGTAGCCCAACGCATCCAATCGGCTATCGACGGCAACCTTTCCTCACCTGAACCTGTCTTGCCAGTACCTCGCACTGCCACCCAGGCAGAACCCGACGGCGAAGTGGTAACCACCGAAGAAGAACTGGAGGCATTTCATATTGTGCGCGCGATCTTGGCCAAACATGTCCAACCGGCCAGGGTTGTCATGAGAGACACCAAGAGCTATTGCGGCGTGCTTCTAGATGACAACAATCGCAAGCCAATTTGCCGTCTCAGATTCAACTACTCGCAAAAATACATCGGCCTTTTTGATGCCGACAAAAATGAGGAAAAATTTCCTCTGAATGTCCCTCTCGACATCTTTAAATTTGAAGATCGCCTCATTGAGGCCTTGGCTTACTATGACCCTTCCAAATCTGGCGAAACAAATTCAGGGAATGCCGAGGGAGAGACTGCTATTGCCTGAAAAAAGGAGCATCACGTATCTTGGCTTGAGCTCGCTTCAAAAGATCCCGTCCGCGTCTTGCTGCCTGGAGTGAAACTGGCCTAGCCTCCTCCCGTTGAAGCTCTCCACTTGGCTCGCCACCCGCCATCCCGTGCTTGAATACGTCGGCATGGTGGCGGCGGGCTTGCTCTACTCCGCCGCGCTGAAATACTTTATCTTCCCCGCGAAGGTCATCCTCACCGGCTTCGAGGGCATCGCCGCGGCGCTCGCCTACTTCTTCAAGAGCGATTCCCTTTTCCTGATCCTTTACGGGATCTCCCAGGCGATCCTGCTGGTCTTCGCCTTCCGCAAGATCAGCCGGACCTTCGCGATCCGCACCTCCCTGACGGTGGGCACGGTCCTGGTAGCGCTCCCGCTGCTGCCGGAGCTCACCCTCGCGGAGTCCGGGCGCGAGCGGCTGATCCTCGTGCTCTTCGGCGGCATCCTTTCCGGGCTGGCGAAGGCGATGGCCCTGCGCCTGCGCGGCTCGACCGGGGATGAGGACGTCCTCGGCGCCTGGTTCGCCATGAAATATCTCAAGCCGGTGGGCTCCATCGCCGTCATCGCGGCCGGAGTCTCCTGCGTCTTCGGCCTCGGGCTGGAATACCTCTCCTCCCGCAACATCGAGCCGGTCCTCAACACGCTGATGTACACCAGCATCTTCATTTTCACCGGCGCGGAAACGCTCAACAACTTCTTCCGGAAGTTCAAGCTGGTGATGATCACCGTCTTCGGCAAGCAGCCGGACAAAATCGGCAAGGCGATCACGGATGCGGCTCCCCACCGCACCTACACCCTGCAGCCGGGCACCGGCGGTTATTCCGCGGAACCCGTGCACCTCGTCCGCACCATCGTGACCCACGAGGAATTGCCCGAAGTCCTGGACGCCCTGGAGCGGGATTGCCCCGACGCCTTCCACTTCCACCACGACATCGAAGGGATCTCCCGCAGCTACTACATCAAGCCCATAGGCTAGCACCATGCCCCTCCTTCTCCTCTGCGGCCACGGCTATCTCGGCCGGGCGATTTCCCGCGACTTCCAGGCAGCGGGCTGGGAAGTCGCGGCGCTCTCCCGCACGGGAAATGCGGATACCGCGGCCGCGGTGCGGGAAATCGCTTGCGATATCAGTTCCCCGGCGGAAATCGCCTCCCTGGATGTTGCAACGGATTTCATCGTCCACTGCGCCTCCTCCGGCCGCGGCGGCCCGGATGCCTACCGCAGCGTCTATCTGGAAGGCTGCCGGAATCTCCTCGCCGCCTTTCCCGGCGTGCCCCTGCTCTTCACTTCCAGCACCTCCGTCTATGCCCAGACCGATGGCTCGGTGGTGACGGAGGAAAGCCCCGCCGGGCCGGATCGCGAGACGGGCAAAATCCTGCGCGAAGCCGAGGATCTGGTGCTCTCCGGCGGGGGCATCGTGGCCCGCCTCTCCGGCATCTACGGTCCCGGCCGCAGCGTCCTGCTGGGCAGATTCCTCGCGGGGGAGGCCATCATCGAGGAAGACGGCAGCCGTTACTTCAACCAGATCCACCGGGACGACGCCGCGGCGGCCATCCTGCGGCTCGCAGACCTGGAAAGCCGGTGTTCCCCTGGAATCTACAATCTCTCCGACTCCCGGCCGCTGACCCAGCTCGAGTGCTATGCGGGCCTGGCGGAGATTTTCGGCCGCCCGCTGCCCCCCTCCGGTCCCCGCGACCCGGACCGGAAACGTGGCTGGACCCACAAGCGCGTGTCCAATTCCAAGCTCCGCTCCACCGGTTGGCAGCCGCGCTTCCCCTGTTTCCTCGATGCCGCCCCGGTCATCGCCCCCACGCTCGGCGGAGCTTGAAGGCGATCCCGCGGCATCGGGCCGGTCTCCCGCATCGGGGAGCCGGCCCTTTTGTCATGGCAACAACATCCGCCGTATCAGGGGCGGATGAAGCCCAGGCCCGAGACACGCTCCTTACCGTCGCGCTCGGTGACGGTGATGGTGACCGTTCCGCCCCCGGAATCGGCGGCCACCTCCGTCTTGAGATCGTCATGGAAACTCACCCGCCAGTTCGTGAATTGGTCGGGAGTACCTCCGGCCTCGCGGAACGAGGTCGCAAACTGGGTCACGAAGGCGGACTCGAAATTCGCCTTGTCCGTTTCGGAAGGCAGTTGGACATAGCGGGCTCCCACGGACTGCCCCATCGATTGCAGCGTCTCCCAGTCGATCTTGTCCTTCACGCTGCTGTCTCCCTTGGCGAGCGCCTCGAAGGTATTTTTGGCAAACGACATATCGGCTCCGCGGCTGGCCTTTTCACACTGGGTCAGGGCAAGGGAGGAAACCGCGGCGAAGATCGGCAGGAGGTGTTTCATGGTGTGCATTCGATGTTTGCTTGGGAGCTCAGGCTTCACCGGTAGCATCGCAGCGCCCGTGCCGAAGCTCTCTCCCTTTGAAAATCAATGCTTCCGCCCGCCACCCCGGCACCAAGCCCGTGCGTTTTGCATCCCCGCTCCGCCACCCGTCCATTGCAAGACGCCCGCTTGGCAAGCATGCCGCGGGATCATGGCACCATCACCGCGCGCACCGCTGGGCGCAGGGAGGCCGGGAAACTCGGCTTGAAGTGGATCCGGCGGTCCCGCGTGATCCAGAACGAACTGGCGACCGGCAACGGATCGGCCTCGAAAATCGCGCGTAGCTGCTTCATCCGGAGCGAACCCGGATTCCCCTTCCGCACCCGGATTCTCCCGGCACGCAATTCGATCCAATCCACGGCGACCTTTTCGATGAATTCGGCCATGGCCTTATCAAAGCGAGGCGAGGATATTCCGCAATCTCTGGCGGCACTCCGCGGGCACGGAAGCCGAAAAATGGAAGCGTCCCGCCCCGTCCGCATGGATGATCCCGCGGGAGACCCCTGCCGCGGTGAGCACTTCACGGATTTCCCGGAGAGACCGGGCGGGGAGCTTGCCCCTGACCGCGATCACCTCGCCGCCGCGGATGGCCAGCACCAGGGGATGCAGCAGCTTGAGCAGCACGAGCATTTCAGAAATGCCGCATCACCTTTTCCACCGCCGCTTCCGCCGTGAGGCCGTGCAGGTTCCGCAGGATGTCCGGCTTGCCGTGTTCCACGAATTCATCCGGCCAGCCGATGCGCTCTACCGGCGTGGTGATCCCCCCATCGGCAAGCAATTCGATGACCCCGCAGCCGAAGCCGTTGTGCAGGACGTGGTCCTCGAAGGTGCAGACCACCTTGCAGGCGCGGGCGAAGCGGCTGATCGTCCCCGCGTCCAGCGGCTTGATGAAGCGCGGGTTCACCAGCGCGACCGAAAGGCCGCGCTCTTCCAGCATCGCCTTCACCTCCTGCGCCATCGAGAACATGGTGCCCAGACCGATCAGGACGACATCGCCGTTGGCGCCTACCTGGTACCGGGCGGTCCGG